>NZ_QPFW01000133.1:0-9211 GCF_008122455.1 Enterobacter sp. C6 | reverse complement strand
TGGAAGAGGCGCTGGATGACCTGCGCCAGGCGATCGAACTGAACCCGCCGCACCTGTCGTGGTACCAGCTCACCATCGAGCCAAACACGCTGTTCGGTTCCCGCCCGCCGGTGCTGCCGGACGACGACGCGCTGTGGGATATCTTTGAGCAGGGTCACCAGTTGTTAACCGCTGCGGGCTATCAGCAGTATGAAACGTCCGCGTACGCGAAGCCGGGCTATCAGTGTCAGCACAACCTGAACTACTGGCGCTTTGGCGACTATCTAGGGATTGGCTGCGGCGCGCACGGCAAGGTGACCTTCCCGGACGGGCGCATTCTGCGTACCGCAAAAACCCGCCACCCGCGCGGGTATATGGAAGGCCGCTACCTGGAGCGTCAGCACGACGTCGAGGCGGCGGATAAGCCGTTTGAGTTCTTTATGAACCGCTTCCGCCTACTGGAGGCCGCGCCGCGCGCGGAATTTACACGTTACACCGGGCTGCCGGAGTCGGTGATTCGCCCGCAAATCGACGAGGCGCTGGCCCAGGGGTATCTCACCGAGTGTGATGAATACTGGCAGATCACCGAGCACGGCAAACTGTTCTTAAACTCCCTTCTTGAGCTGTTCCTCGCCGAAGAATCCTGAAGGCTGATTCAGGATTTTGCATCCCGTTCTGCCGGCTGAGGGAAAGGCTGGCAGAGTGCGGGGATGGAAATTACTCGTTCATATGCAAAACAGCTCAGACGCGAGCTGACAACGGAAGAAAGGCGACATTGGTATCTACTGCGCAGCCGCCGTTTCGAAAATTATAAATTTCGCCGACAGCATCCGGCAGGAAATTACATACTCGATTTCGCCTGCTGCGAAGCACGTCTGGCAGTTGAGCTGGATGGCGGACAGCATGATGAAAATCAGGAATACGATCGTCAAAGGACGTTGTGGTTAAACCAAAAGGGCTGGCACGTTATACGATTCTGGAACAACGAACTCTGGAATAACGAAGAGGCTGTGCTGGAAAAGATCCTTGAAACATTGCAAATGCTGCAACCCTCACCCCGGCCCTCTCCCTGAAAGGGAGAGGGAGCAAACCATCCCCTCGCCCCTTTGGGGAGAGGGTTAGGGTGAGGGGACCTTACTTCAGCGTCCCCACCAGCGCCTTCCGGCTATCTTCCAGCGACACCACGCGTTTACACACGTCTTTGCCGAACTGCTGGAAATCATCTTCCTGGTTCTTCCACTCGTTCTGAATAGAGGTTTGCAGGCCGCCCAGACTGCCCAGCACGCCCTGCAGCGGGTTACCGCCGCCTTTCAGCACCGCTTTGGCGCCCATCTCGTTGATGCTGTCCTGCAGGATGCCGCCCATCGCCTGGTTCACCAGCTGCTGCCCGTCGGCACGGACCTGATCAATCGCCTTGTAGTGGAAAGTCAGGCCGTCGGAACGCGTCTCGATAATCCGGTTCATCTGTTCTTTAAGCTGCTTATCAAGCTTCGTCAGGCGGGTGCGCATATTGCTGCTCTCCCCCACCTCTTTAGTGATGATCTTATCCAGCGCCACGCGGCTCTTTTCGACGCGCGTCAGGGCACCTTCATTAATCCACGGCAGCGCGGTACGCAAATCGGCCTGATAGTCTTTCGCCTGCTCACGCTGTGCGGCAGTCAGGTTGTACTGCTTGCCGTTAAAGGTGACGTTCCCCTGCGGCGTAATCACCAGATTGCCGTTCTCGCCTTTGACCTGCACGGTTTGCGGGCTTAACACCACGTCATCACGCGGGGTGACGCTACACTGATAATCCGCATGGGCGGTGAATCCAGTTGCCATCAAAGCAACAGCCAGCAACGTTTTGCGCATCTTAAACACTCCCTCAGACAAAATGGGCCAGCTAATGCTGGCCCCTGACTTCTTTATTAGTCCCACCAAACGTCGAAAAGTTCGCTGACGCGGACATCTTCCAGCTTGTGGTCCTCAAGCCATTTACGCACCAGCGCCTGATGTTCTTCGGTGCATTTACCCACTTCCTGGGTGCAGATCAGACCTTCCCATGCCAGGTAGCCGCTACCGTCGAAGGCCAGCTTGTTTGGCTCAATCACGTCGTTGATGAACGCATCCACGTCCTGATCGATCTGTTCTACACTGGTGCCTTCCGGGAAACGCCACGCAACGGAGAAGCCCACTTCCTGGAATTCTTCGATGTGCATCTTTTTACGCAGACGACGGCTACGATTCTTTGCCATTATTTCACCCTCTCGAACATTAAGTCCCATACACCGTGACCAAGACGATGGCCACGCTGTTCAAATTTCGTTACCGGACGCGATTCCGGACGCGGTACATAGTCGTTGCTCGCAGACTGGTTTTTGTAACCGTCCAGCGACGACATCACTTCCAGCATATGTTCCGCATACGGTTCCCAGTCGGTCGCCATATGGAAGACACCGCCCAGCTTCAGCTTGCTTTTCACCAGCTCGGCAAACGGCGCCTGAACGATACGGCGTTTATTATGACGTGCTTTGTGCCACGGGTCAGGGAAAAAGAGCTGAACCATGGTTAAAGAATTGTCAGGAATCATTTTGTGCAGCACTTCCACCGCGTCGTGACACATCACGCGCAGGTTCTCAACGCCCTCTTCATGGGCCGTTGCCAGGCATGCACCCACGCCCGGGGAGTGGACTTCAATACCGAGGAAGTTCTGCTCCGGGCGGGCTTTCGCCATGGTCACCAGCGAGGTGCCCATACCAAAACCGATCTCCAGCGTGACGGGTGCTTCGCGGCCGAACAGTTCAGTAAAGTCCAGAGGCTGCTCGCTGAACTCAACGCCCATCACCGGCCAGTAGTTGTCCAGCGCGTGTTGCTGACCTTTTGTCAGGCGGCCCTGACGACGGACAAAGCTGCGAATACGGCGCAGCGGGCGACCGTTTTCATCAAATTCCGGTGAAATGACGTCGTTTTTCATAAAAGAGTTGTCTGCTTGTGAGAATGTTCGGGAAACGGGCATTATCCAAAGTTAAGGCTTCTATGCAAGCATGGGAAAGATCCGGTTTACAGCAGATTGACGCTGTGCTGCAATCTGCGTCCCTGATTATGCGAATCGATGACCATGCAAGCCTCTCAATTTTCAGCCCAGGTGCTGGACTGGTACGACAAATACGGGCGTAAAACCCTGCCCTGGCAAATTGAAAAAACGCCTTACAAAGTATGGCTCTCCGAGGTGATGTTGCAACAAACGCAGGTCGCCACGGTGATCCCTTACTTCGAGCGTTTTATGGCGCGCTTCCCGACGGTGACCGATCTGGCCAACGCCCCGCTGGACGAGGTCCTGCACCTGTGGACCGGTCTTGGCTATTACGCCCGCGCGCGTAACCTTCACAAGGCCGCACAGCAGGTCGCGACGCGCCACAACGGGAAATTCCCGGAAACCTTCGACGAGGTGGCCGATCTCCCCGGCGTCGGACGCTCAACCGCAGGTGCGATTCTTTCCCTGTCGTTAGGCAAGCATTTCCCGATCCTCGACGGCAACGTAAAGCGCGTGCTGGCACGCTGCTATGCCGTCGACGGCTGGCCGGGGAAGAAGGACGTTGAAAAACGTCTTTGGGAAATTAGTGAAGCGGTCACCCCGGCCAACGGCGTCGAGCGTTTCAACCAGGCGATGATGGATCTCGGCGCCATGGTCTGCACGCGCTCAAAACCAAAATGCGAACTCTGCCCGGTGAATACTCTCTGCGTGGCGTATGCCAACCATTCCTGGGCGCAGTATCCGGGTAAGAAACCCAAACAGACGCTGCCGGAGCGCACAGGCTATATGCTGCTGATGCAGCACGGCGACGAGGTCTTCCTGGCCCAGCGTCCGCCGAGCGGCCTGTGGGGTGGTCTATACTGCTTCCCACAGTTTGAAGATGAAGACTTGCTGCGTGAATGGCTTAAAAAGCGCGGGATTGCTGCCGATAACCTGACGCAGTTGACCGCGTTTCGCCATACCTTCAGCCATTTCCACCTGGATATTGTACCCATGTGGCTTCCCGTGTCGTCATTTGCCTCGTGCATGGATGAAGGCACCGCTCTCTGGTATAACTTAGCGCAACCGCCATCAGTCGGACTGGCGGCTCCCGTGGAGCGCCTGTTACAGCAATTACGTGCCGGTGCAATGGTTTAGCATCGACAAGAAAAAGAGGAATGTGTATGGCCAGAACGATTTTTTGTACTTTCCTGCAGCGTGACGCTGAGGGCCAGGATTTCCAGCTTTATCCGGGCGATCTGGGTAAACGCATCTACAATGAAATCTCCAAAGAAGCCTGGGGACAGTGGCAGAAAAAGCAGACCATGCTGATCAACGAGAAGAAACTCAGCATGATGAACCCGGAACACCGCAAGCTGCTGGAGCAGGAGATGGTGAGCTTCCTGTTCGAAGGTAAAGACGTGCACATCGAAGGCTATACGCCACCGGAAAAATAACAGCGTGCGGGGGAAACCCCGCCGTTAAAGCAAACACAACACGCACTCCCGGAATGATGAAAAAACTTTTAGCGCTAGCCCTTGTTGCGCCGTTGCTTGTTTCGTGTTCGTCAAAAAAAGGCGAAGATTACAACGAAGCCTGGATCAAGGACACCAACGGTTTTGACATTTTGATGGGGCAGTTTGCCCACAACATCGAGAACATATGGGGATTTAACGAAGTTCTTATTGCCGGACCCAAGGACTACGTTAAGTACACCGACGCCTATTTGACCCGTAGCCACATCAACTTTGATGAGGGTACGATCACGATTGAGACCATTGCAGGCACTGACCCTGCAGCGCGCTTACGTCAGGCCATTATCAAAACCCTGCTGATGGGTGACGATCCGGGATCTATCGATCTCTACTCCGATGCCGACGATATTACGATCTCGAAAGAGCCGTTCCTGTACGGCCAGGTCGTCGATCAGACCGGTCAGCCGATCCGCTGGGAAGGCCGCGCCACGAAATTTGCCGACTACCTGCTGCAGACGCGCCTGAAAAGCCGCTCTAACGGTCTGAAGATCATCTACAGCGTCACCATCAACCTTGTCCCGAACCACCTCGACAAGCGTGCGCATAAGTACATTGGGATGGTGCGTCAGGCCTCACGTAAGTACGGCGTGGATGAGTCGCTGATCCTGGCGATTATGCAGACCGAATCGTCGTTTAACCCGTATGCGGTAAGCCGTTCCGACGCCCTGGGGCTGATGCAGGTGGTGCAGCACAGCGCCGGGAAAGACGTCTTCCGCGCGCAGGGGAAATCCGGCACGCCGAGCCGCAGCTATCTGTTCGACCCGCAGAGCAACATTGATACCGGTACCGCCTATCTGGCGATGCTGAACAATGTGTATCTGGGCGGAATTGATAACCCAACGTCGCGCCGCTATGCGGTGATCACCGCCTATAACGGCGGCGCGGGCAGCGTGCTGCGCGTCTTCTCGAATGACAAAGTGCAGGCCGCGAACATCATCAACAGCATGGCGCCGGGGGATGTTTACTCCACCCTCACCACCCGCCACCCTTCTGCGGAATCCCGCCGGTACCTGTATAAGGTGAATACGGCGCAGAAAAACTATCGTCGTCGGTGATCGGCACACCTTCTCCTGCAAGGAGAAGGTGTTCTGCTTCCCCCCACCCATACGAAAATGTTATTTGCATCACAATCCAAACTGCAAATTAATGTGGATTGCATTTTTTTGCGGGAGGTAACAAAACATATCGTTGCCAACTGATAGAATTGCATCAAATAACAACCCTGAATGTTCCTATAACAACATATCTCCCGCTCACTTGTGAGGAAAGTAACATGAACCTTAAGCTGCAGCTTAAAATATTGTCGTTTCTGCAGTTCTGCCTGTGGGGTAGCTGGCTGACTACACTCGGCTCCTATATGTTTGTGACGCTCAAGTTCGATGGTGCGTCAATCGGTGCCGTATACAGCTCGCTCGGTATTGCGGCGGTCTTCATGCCAACGCTGCTGGGGATCGTGGCGGATAAATGGCTAAGCGCCAAATGGCTGTACATGCTTTGCCATCTGGTGGGCGCGGGGACGCTGTTTATGGCAGCCCAGGTGACCACGCCGGGGGCAATGTTCATGGTGATCCTGCTTAACTCGCTGGCCTATATGCCAACGCTTGGGCTGATCAACACCATATCCTACTACCGCCTGAAATCCGCGGATATGGATATCGTGACCGATTTCCCGCCAATCCGTATCTGGGGCACCATCGGCTTTATCATGGCGATGTGGGGCGTGAGCTTCGCGGGCTTCGAACTGAGCCATATGCAGCTCTATATCGGTGCAGCGCTCTCCGTGCTGCTGGCGATCTTCACCCTGACGCTGCCAACCATTCCGGTGTCTAACCAGCAGAAAAACCAGAGCTGGAGCACCATGCTCGGCCTGGACGCCTTCGCGCTGTTCAAAAACAAACGCATGGCGATTTTCTTCATCTTCTCCATGCTGCTGGGCGCGGAGCTGCAGATCACCAACATGTTTGGCAACACCTTCCTGCACAGCTTCGATAACAATCCGTTGTTCTCCGGCAGCTTTATCGTTGAACATGCGTCGGTGATGATGTCCATCTCTCAGATCTCTGAGACGCTGTTCATCCTGACCATCCCGTTCTTCCTGAGCCGCTACGGCATCAAGAACGTCATGCTGATCAGTATCGCGGCATGGATGTTGCGCTTCGGTCTGTTCGCCTACGGCGACCCAAGCCCGTTCGGCACCGTGCTGCTGGTGCTGTCGATGATTGTTTACGGCTGCGCCTTCGACTTCTTCAACATCTCCGGTTCGGTGTTTGTGGAAAAAGAGGTGAAGCCTGAAATCCGCGCCAGCGCGCAGGGTATGTTCCTGATGATGACCAACGGCTTCGGCTGTATTCTGGGCGGCGTGGTGAGCGGTAAAGTGGTGGAGATGTACACCACCAACGGTATCACCAACTGGCAGCCTGTATGGCTGATCTTCGCGGCGTACTCGCTGGTGCTGTTCTTCGCGTTCATCGCGCTGTTCAAGTACAAGCACGTACGTGAACCACACGGTGCGCAGCCAATCGCGCATTGATTGTTGTGCCCGGTGGCGCTGCGCTTGCCGGGCCTACAAAACCAGACCGTAGGCCGGGTAAGGCGAAGCCGCCACCCGGCTATTTTATTCCAGACAGTACCCACCCTACCGACAGCAAATCCGCGCTGCCGCCCGGGCTCAGATTGCGTTCAATCAATGCGTTATCCATCCTAAGCAACGCCTCGCGGTCCCAGCCGTTAGCCAGCAGTTCCCGCGCGTAGCCCTGAACGTAGCGCAGCCCTTCCATGCCGCCGCGAGATACCAGATTACTGTCCTGATTGACGGCCATCAGGCGTAACAGCAGGCCGTGAAGTGAATGTCCGTTCCACTGCGCCAGCGCCTTACGCACCGTCGCAAAGCCGCTCTCCGCCTCACCGCGCGCGCCGGTTAAGCCGTACTGCTGGAACTGCCGCTCGCCAGCCGTCGCCTGCCCGCTGCGTGCGGCCAGCTCCCGCGAAACCAGCCCGCTGCAGATGTTACTCACCTCACAGCAGAGGCTGTCTGCGGAGATATTTTTCACACGACCGGCGGCGAAGCACAGTAAACCCAGGGCAAAAATCCCGCCCTTGTGCGTGTTCACTCCGTTCGTCGCGGCATACATCGCCTGCTCGCAGGCCAGCCCCATCGGGCGGAGAACGCGTAGCTGTTCGCCAGCGGGTTTATCCGCATGCGCGCTGCCCAGCTCGGCAAAGCGCGAAAACCACGGCGTAATCGCCGCGATGCTGCGGACGAACAGCGCGTGGTCCATATCGCGATGGGAACCGTTGTTGAGCCTGTCCACCAGCCCAGGCTTGGGCGTCAGCTCCAGCTCCTGCCACAGCGCCGCTTCGGCAAGCGCGGGCACGTCAGCCGGGCGCGGTTTAGTCGCGAGCAAACCAGTCATCGATCGTCTTCTCCACGCGGGAAACCACCTGCTCAACGGGGTGGTTGCGCGAACGGGAACAGGCGTGGGCGGGCGCGTCGCAGATCAGGCAGCGCCTGAGATTCGCCCCCAGCGACTGACGCCCGACGTGGCCATGCTGAGGGCAGATCACGTCCAGATCCCACAGCCTGCCGAGCGGGTGCGTCTGCTCCAGATCCGTACAGTGCGCTTTGATTTCCACCGCCGGATGGGCCACGCACCAGAGGGCTTCAGGTCCCGTCGGGAGCCATAGTACCTGGCGATCCAGCACCTGCCAGCGGTTCTCCCACAGGAGCTGGTCGCACATCTGCAGCGCCACGCCCATGGTATTGCGATAGCGCAGGCTGTCCTTGATTTCCCCAGGCGTGACCAGCGTGAGGGAAATCACCGGTTGTTGATAGTGCTCAAGCATGTCAGCCTGGCGCGCTGCGCGGCGCTCTTTCGCCGCCAGCAGTTCGTCAAGGCTGACACCCGCCCGCACGGGTGTCGCTAAAGTCATACTTCCTCCTTCACCTGTCGCACGGTGTCGATCACCCTGCCGTCGCGGTAGCGGATCACCCCGACGATTTTGTCGGTAAACTCAATCGGTTTCGGGACGCCGGTCAGGGAGATCGCCCGCTCATACAGCGCGTTGATATCCACAACCTTTAGCCCGGCTTCCAGCAGCCGCTCGCGGATCTCCGGGCGCGCCGGGTTGACCGCGATGCCGTGATCGGTAACCAGCACGTCGATGCTTTCGCCCGGCGTGAGGCGCGTGGTAACCCGCTTCACCACCGTCGGAATGCGGCTACGCAGCAGCGGCGCAACGACGATGGTCAGGTTCACCGCGGCGGCCACGTCGCAGTGCCCGCCGGACGCGCCGCGCATCACGCCGTCGGATCCGGTGATGACGTTGACGTTGAACTCGACGTCGATTTCCAGCGCGCTGAGGATCACCACGTCGAGCTGGTCGCAGCTTGCCGCCTTGCTGCCTGGGTTAGCGTAAACGTTGGTGGAGATCTCCACGTGGTTCGGGTTACGCGCCAGCGAGGCCGCCGCCTGGCCGTCAAAGCACTGGGTATCGAGCAGCTTTTCGATGAGCCCCTTCTCGTGCAGATCCACCAGGCTGCCGGTGATGCCGCCGAGTGCAAAGCGCGCCTTCACGCCGCTGCGCTCCATCTTCTCTTCCATAAAGCGGGTGCAGGCCGTGGCCGCCGCGCCGGAGCCGGTCTGCATCGAGAAGCCTGGTTTGAAGTAGCCGGAGTGTTCAATGACGTCCGCCGCATAGCGGGCGA
>NZ_QPFW01000132.1:0-9043 GCF_008122455.1 Enterobacter sp. C6 | reverse complement strand
GCAGACGATCCCGTGCTCGTCGTGATAGCCGAGCGTCAGCGGCACGCCGCGGTGCGGGCAGACGTCACGGGCGACCACGACCTGGTCGTGGATCCGGTAAATCACCAGCTGTTCATCCAGCAGCGTCGCTTTAACCGGCGCCGGGCCGACGTCGCAGGCGCGCGCGACCGGATGCCAGCATTTCGCCAGACGCAGCCAGTCCTCTGGCTCAAACGTGCAGTGGGCGGGTGGAGTCGGTTCTCTTTTCATCGTTGTCCCTCTTACGTTTAGCCTAACGGGCCGCCCTGAATGGTCTCGCACAGACCGTTGATGATGCGCTCTCCGGTCTCCTCTCGAAGCTCCTGATACCAGGCCTGCGTCAACGCCATGTCTTTGCCGTGGGTGACGTCGCAGCGCTTACGCGCCTTCAGCACCAGATCGCGCACCCGGTCGCAGCGCAGCGCCTCGTACTGCCGCAGCGCCAGCGTGATGCTGTGGTTTTCACGCAGGCATTCCCCCAGCACTACCGCATCTTCCATGGCCGCACAGCCGCCCTGGCCGATATCCGGCGTGGTGCTGTGCGCGGCATCGCCGAGCAGCGCGACGTTGCCGCGCACCAGGCTGTCGAATGGCTCGATGTCGTGGATCTCAATGCGATTGGTGGTGTCAGGATCCAGCGCCGCGATAAGCGTCTGCACAGGCGGCGCCCAGCCGCGGAAGTAGCCCGTGAGATCGGCGCGCAGGGTGGTGCGATCCTCCGCCAGGCCCGCAGGGAGCGGCACGTCAAAAAAGAAGTAGAAGCGTCCGCCGGAGACGGGCATCAGCGACACGCGTTTGCCTTCGCCAACGAAGGTGGTCCACTGGTGCGCCGGGGCGATCTCCTCGTCAATCTTCACCAGCCCGTTCCAGTTCACGTAGCCGGCGTAGCGGCGCTCCGGCGTGTACCCCAGCACGTACGGGCGAACCGCCGAGTGGCTGCCGTCGGCGGCAATCAGGAAATCCCCGGCAGCTGTGCTGCCATCGGTGAAGGTGACGCTCACGCCAGCGTCGTCTTCATGGACGCGTTCGACGCGCTTGCCGAACTGCACCTTGTCGCGCCCCCAGAAGTCCAGCATTTCGCGCTGAAGCTCAGCGCGCGAGACGGGGCAGGGACGCCCGCCGGTACGCTCAACCAGCGGGGCAAGGCTAAAGCGGGTCAGGGTATCGCCGCGCCGGTAATCCTTATAGGCCATAAAACGCATCGGCCCGCCCCAGGTCTCGATGATGTCGCCCATGCCGAGGTGCTGCATGCATTTCACGCCGTTCGGCCAGATGGAGATGGCCGCCCCGACGGGCCTGATCTCCTTTACGGCTTCAAATACGGTACAGTCGATGCCCGCTTTTTTCAGCGCGACGGCGGCGCTCAGGCCGCCAATACCCGCGCCAATAACGATTGCTCTCATGCTTCTCTCCTTTTGCAGGGTGTAAAGACGTTCAGCAATTTGCGTACCAGGCTGCAGAGTGGCGAAAACGGCGTTGTGAGTGAGAGGTTTGCACTGCTAAGGTGCGCAAACGCGGTGAGCGTGCCTTTTTTTGAATCAAAAATTTCCTGGTCAGCCATCCGGAATCGACTGTTTCACATCTGCCTCAAGAGTGGCGTGGTTTGTGCAATAACCTAAAGGAGGATAATCAAGGAGAACCTATGATCGCACTGCACGACTTCAATCAGCTTCCTGAGAAAGACGCTCTTACGCTGCTTCAGCCCTGCGTGGCGATACCCGGCTGGGCCGACGCGTTGGTTGACGGGCGGCCTTATTCGAGCCGGGAAGCCTTGTTCATTGCGGCGCAGGCCCTGGCGCAACGCTGGGACGAAGCGGCATTAACGCAAGCATTGAGCGCCCATCCGCGCATCGGGGAAAAGCCCGCGGGCGCGCGGGCGGAGGCGGCGCTGTCGCGCCAGGAACAGGGCGCGGTGAACGATCGCGATGCCGCCCTTGCGCAGGCGCTGCGTGAAGGCAATGCCCGCTACGAAGCCCGCTTTGGGCGCATCTTTCTAATCCGCGCGAAGGGCCGCAGCGGCGAGGAGATATTACAGGCCCTGCACGCGCGGCTGGAAAACAGCGACGCGCAGGAAATCCGTGCCGCGCTGGAACAGCTGCGGGAAATTACGCTGCTACGGCTGGAAGGAGTCATTAGCGAATGAGCACACTCAGCACCCATATTCTTGATATTTCGACGGGCAAACCCGCAGAAGGCGTAACGGTTCATCTGCAACAGGGCGGGAAGACGCTGGCCACGGGGGTGACCAACGCCCAGGGGCGCATCGCCGCGTTCGTTCCCTCTCTGCCCGCGGGCCACTATCGGCTGGTAGCGGAGATCGGCGCGTGGTTTCGCGAAACCGGTCGCGACACGCTCTACCCCTGTGCGCAAATTGATTTTGTGACGGGAGAAACGGCAGACGAGCATTTCCATCTGCCGTTTGTGATTGCGCCCGGCGGGTGGTCAACCTACCGGGGTAGTTGACCATACCCGCTCGCCGTTGACCCAGGTCTCGCTGATGTTGCGCTCGTCGCCCAGGGTCATCAGCACAAAGAGTTGCTCGTGGATATCCTGGCAGCGACGATTGCGCAGGCGCTGCAGCGGCGTTACGTCAGGATCGATAACCACGAAATCCGCCTCTTTGCCGGGCGTGAAGTTGCCAATCTTATCGTCCAGCCGGAGGGCGTGCGCGCCGCCCAGCGTGGCGTGATAAAACGCCTCGCTGGCGCGCAGGCGGTAGCTCTGAAGCTGGCCCACCTTGTAGGCTTCCCCCAGGGTGCGCAGCATGCTGAAGGTCGTGCCCGCCCCGACGTCGGTGCCGATGCCCATCCGCACCCTGTGCTGCCAGCAGGCGGGCAGGCGAAACAGCCCGCTGCCGAGAAACAGGTTAGAGGTGGGGCAAAACGCCACCGCCGAGCCGGTGTCATGCAGGCACTGCCACTCGCTGTGGTGAAGGTGAATCGCGTGGGCAAACACGCTGCGCTCGCCGGTCAGGCCGTAGTGGTGATACACGTCCAGATAGCGCTCGTGCTCCGGCCAGAGGTCGCTTACCCAGGCCACTTCGTTGGGGTTTTCGCTCAGGTGGGTCTGCAGCCAGGTATCCGGATACTCCTCTCTGAGTAGGCTGACCGCCGCAAGCAGCTCGGGGGATGAGGTCGGGGCAAAGCGCGGCGTAATGGCGTAGCCCAGGCGTCCACGGTGATGCCAGCGCTGGATCAGCGCCCGCGTCTGTCGGTAGCTCTGCTTCGCGTCTTCGCTCAGGTAGTCCGGCGTGTGTCTGTCCATCATCACCTTTCCGGCGATAAGGCGCATGTTCAGGCGCAGGGCCTCGGTAAACAGCGCCTCGACCGATTCCGGATGCAGCGTGCAAAACACCAGCGCGGTGGTGGTGCCGTTGCTCACCAGCTGCTGTATGAAAAATTCGGCGATCTCTTTCGCGTAGGCTTCATCGGAAAACTGGCTCTCCACCGGGAAGGTGTAGGTGGTCAGCCACTCCAGCAGCTGTTCGCCAAAGGCGCCGATCATCTCCGTTTGCGGATAGTGGACGTGGGTGTCAACAAAACCGGGCAGCAGCAGCCTGCCGCGCAGGTCGGTATAGCCTATGTGCGGGTCAAGATACTGCTCGCCCTCCTGCCACGGCATCTGTGCCAGAATTTTTCCATTCTGGATAAACAGCAGTCCGTCCTCAAGGTAGCGCGCGTGTTGGGCAATGGCGTCTGCGCTGTCGCAGACCCGGGCAATATCAAAAAAAGCACCGCGTATCGCAGTCTGGTATTCCATCATGGTTCCTGCCTTCGTGTTTGCGTAGCGGGGTGATAAGGCTCAGCAAGAACGGTGCCAGAATGAACGGGCCGCAGATACGCTGCGGCCGGAGGGAAGGGGTTACTCTTTTTGCGTTGCCACGCGGGAGCCGAACGACGTCGCGCCTGCCGTTTCGCGCTCTTCCCGCGCCAGCCAGCGGTAGGTGACGCCCCCCAGGAAGACGCCGATAAACCAGCTGAAGTTCGCCACCTCATGCAGGGCCGGGATAAAGCTAATGACCAGGCCCACGGCAACGGACGGGATCAGCGCCCCAATGGCTTTCGGGTTAAAGCCGTTGCGGTACCAGTATTTGCCCTTTGGCGTGTCGTCGAACAGATCGTCGACCGATACCTTGCCGCGCTTAATCAGGTAGAAGTCGGCAATCAGAATGCCGAACAGCGGGCCGATAAACGCCCCGAGCACGTCCAGGGTGTAGTGGATAAGCTCCGGCGAGTTGAACAGGTTCCACGGGGTGAGCAGGATCGAGCCGACGGCGGCAATCATGCCCCCGGTGCGGAAGCTGATCTTCTGCGGCGAGCAGTTCGAGAAATCAAATGCCGGCGAGACGAAGTTCGCCACGATGTTGATCCCGATGGTGGCGGTGATCATCGTCAGCAGGCCAATCGCCACGGCCAGATCGTTGCCTACGCGGCTGACGGTCTCGATCGGATCGGTGATCATGCGGCCAAACAGCGACTGGGTGCCGGAGACAATCACCACGGTGACGATGGAGAACAGCAGGAAGTTAAACGGCAGCCCCCAGCGGTTGCCGCGGCGGATCTCGCCCATGCTTTTGCCGTAGCGGGAGAAATCACCAAAGTTGAGCAGCGGGCCGGAGAAGTAGGAGACCACCAGCGCGGTGGCGGTGATCATCTGCCAGGTCTGCTCGCCCGCGCTCAGGGATTTGCTGGCGAGGGTAAAGGAGATCCCGTCAAATCCGGTCTTGTATACAATCCAGCCGGCGAGGGCCAGCATCACCACGTAGACCGCCGGACCGGCGATATCAATAAAGCGCTTGATGGCGCTCATGCCATGCCAGAAGACCATCGCCTGCAGGACCCACATAATGGCAAAGCAGATCCAGCCCAGATGCGACAGGCCCAGGAATGCGCCGGTAGTGAGTGAAGAGAGCGACGGCCAGAACTTCAGCGCCACCAGCATCAGGGCGTTGGCGGCGAGATAGGTCTGAATCCCGTACCACGCAAAGGCGATAAGCCCGCGGATCACAGCCGGAATATTGGCCCCGAAGACGCCAAACGCCTGACGGCTGATCACCGCATAGGGCACGCCCGCCATCTGGCTCGGTTTGGCCACCAGGTTGGCGCACAGCTGCACGATGCAAATCCCCACCAGCAGGCAGAGCAGCACCTGCCAGCTTGCCAGCCCGAGCGTAAAGAAGCTCGCGGCGACAACATAACCCCCCATGCTGTGAACGTCCGACATCCAGAACGAAAAGATGTTGTACCAGCTCCAGTTCTGGTCACGCGTCGGTGCCAGATCCTCATTGCAAAGACGTGGGCTGTAAACCGCACCGGAATCAGCGGCCGTACCCTGCTGCGCGTTTTGACTGTTTGGCATGAAACCTGCTCCTGTGAATGAAAACCCGTTGAGTGGGAGTGCAAACGGTGTTGCAGGATCCAGGCCAAAATAATAAATCTTGTATGCAATATTTTATTTTTATGTATACGATTCGATAACGGAAAGTAAAATTCGGAGTGGTAAATGAACAACATAAACGCCCTGCAGACCGCGCCAGACCTGCATGACAAAGACGAATCGATCTTTCAGGCGCTGATGACCGCGATTGTCGAACACCAGCTGCTGCCGGGGAGCAAACTGCCGGAAGAGGCGCTGGCCGAGGTCTTTGGCGTGAGCCGCACGGGCATCCGCAAGGTGCTTCAACGACTCGCGGCTGTGCAAATGGTCACCCTGACGCCCAAGCGTGGTGCACACGTCGCCAGCCCGACGGTGGGAGAGGCGCAGCACATCTTCCGCACCCGCGCTCTGCTGGAGGTCGCCAACCTGCCGGACGTGCTGGCGCACAGCCAGCCGCCGCATCTTGCCGCGCTGGAAGCCATTATTCGCCAGGAGCAGCAGGCGCACGAGGCCTATGACGGCCCGGCGGCGATTCGCCACTCCGCCAATTTCCACATTCAGCTGCAGGCCATCTCCGGCAACCAGGTGCTCACTGAGATGGTTACCGGCCTGAGTCAGCGCTCGTCGCTGGTGATTGCCACCTGGGGAGCGCCGTGGCGTCAGGGCTGCCGCTGCAACGATCACGAGCAGCTGGTGGATCTGCTGCGCCAGAAGGCGCTTGAGCCGCTCAGCGATGCCTTAATGCACCATTTTGAACATATCGTCGCCAGCCTCTGCTTCGAGCGGGCGGGCGAGTGCCTGCCTGATTTTGCCCGGCTGTTTGCCGGCCACAAGGAGTCGTAATGTCTGTCTGTATACAAGTGATCAACCCCAACACCAGCCTCGCGATGACGGAAACCATCGGCGCGGCGGCCCGCGCGGTGGCGGCACCCGGGACGGAGATCCTCGCGGTCTGCCCGAGCGCGGGCGTGCCGTCTATAGAAGGCCACTTTGATGAGGCCATCGCCGCCGTTGGTGTCCTGGAACAGATCAAAAAAGGCAGGGAGCAGGGCGTGGACGGTCACGTGATCGCCTGCTTTGGCGATCCGGGCCTGCTGGCGGCGCGGGAGCTGGCGCAGGGGCCGGTTATCGGCATCGCCGAAGCCGCTATGCATATGGCGACGCTGGTCGCGACGCGCTTTTCGGTGGTCACCACGCTGCCGCGCACGCTGATTATTGCCCGTCATCTGCTGCACCAGTATGGCTTTCAGGACCATTGCGCGGCGCTGCACGCCATCGACCTTCCGGTACTGGCGCTGGAAGACGGTAGCGGTCTGGCGCAGGAGAAAGTGCGCGCGCGCTGTATACAGGCGCTGAAAGAGGACGGCTGCGGCGCCATCGTGCTGGGCTGCGGCGGCATGGCGACGCTGGCGCAGGAGCTGACCCGTGAGCTGCGCGTGCCGGTGATCGACGGCGTCAGCGCGGCGGTGAAGATGGTGGAATCGCTGGTGGCGCTGGGGCTGTCGACCAGCAAGCACGGGGATCTGGCGTTCCCGGAGAACAAAGCGTTAAGCGGGCATTTTCAGGCATTGAATTCATTTTAATTTTTGGGGGTGGCAATGGGGCTTTTCGAACAGAATTATCCGCGGGATCTGCGCGGCTACGCGGGCAACCCGCCGCACGCGCGGTGGCCGAATCAGGCGCGCATCGCCGTGCAGTTTGTGCTCAATTACGAAGAAGGGGCGGAAAACCACGTTCTGCACGGCGATGCCGGTTCCGAGCAGTTCCTGTCGGACATCATCGGCGCGGCCAGCTACCCGGACAGACACATGTCGATGGACTCCCTCTACGAATACGGCAGCCGCGCCGGGTTCTGGCGGATCCATAATGAATTTCAGAAACGCGGCCTGCCGCTGACGGTCTTCGGCGTGGCGATGGCGCTGGCGCGTCACCCGGAGATCGTCGAGGCAATCAAGGCGGCGGATTACGACGTGGTCAGCCACGGCTGGCGCTGGATCCACTATCAGCACATGGATATCCAACAGGAGCGCGAACACCTGCACAAAGCGGTGCAGGTGCTGACCGACCTGTTCGGCAAGCCGCCGACGGGCTGGTACACCGGGCGCGACAGTCCCAACACCCGCCAGCTGGTGGTGGAGCACGGCGGCTTCGACTACGACAGCGACTACTACGGCGACGATTTGCCCTTCTGGACGGAAGTGGCCTGCGGCGACGGCGCCCGCAAACCGCACCTGATTGTGCCCTATACGCTGGATGCGAACGACATGCGCTTCGCCACCGCGCAGGGGTTTAACACCGCCGAGCAGTTTTATACGTATCTGAAGGACAGTTTTGACGTGCTGTACGAAGAGGGGGAAAGCGCGCCGAAGATGATGTCCATCGGCATGCACTGCCGCCTGCTGGGGCGACCGGGGCGTTTTCGCGCGCTGCAGCGGTTCCTGGATTATGTGCAGCAGCACGAGCGGGTGTGGGTCTGTACCCGCCAGCAGATTGCCGACCACTGGCGGGAGGTGCATCCGTTTCAGAAGTAAGTGTGCGATGTTTTGCCGGGTGGCGGCTGCGCCTTACCCGGCCTACGACATCAAACTCACCTGCGCCGCCACGATCCGCCATCCGTAGGCAAACCGCACCCACGTCTGCTGCTGGCGGCCAATGCGTTCCGTGCTCTCCCGTGTAAACTCGGTGCTGCACACGGCATAATCCTCTCCGAAGGTGGTGATGACGGTGTGGCGCAGCGTCCGCTGCAGCCCGGCGGCGGGGCGCGCCGCACGAAAGGCGCGGATTTCATCAATCCCGTACAGGTTTTCACCCGCCCCCAGCCGCACCGTGTTTTTGTCGTGCCAGAACAGCTCGTCCAGCACCGCAACGTTGTTGCTCACCAGCGCGTCCTCATAGCGGTAAAACGCGGCCGTCACCTCGGCAACCACCCACGGGAGGTTAATATCATCGTGATTCATCATGCTGCTATCTCCGCCGGACGGGCATCGGTGATGCCGCTCTCCTCCAGAACCCGCGCGACGCGCAGGCAGGCCTGCTCGTTAAACGGCGCGGCAATCAGCTGCAGGCCGATAGGCGCACCCTGCGCGGTACGCAGCGGAACGGTGGTCACGGGCAGGCCCAAAAACGAAATTGGCTGAGTCAGCATCCCCATGCTGGCGCGAATGGGCAGCAGCTGACCGTTAATTTCCATGGTCTGCTCGCCCGCCAGCGTGGCGCTGCGCGGGGTGGCCGGGGCGATCAGCACGTCGGCCTGCGCGAACAGGGTTTTAAACGCCTGCCGGGCGTGTGCGCGGAACCGCTGGGCCTGAATGTACCAGGCGGAGGGGATCATCGCCCCGGCCAGCAGGCGTTCGCGGGAGTGCGGCTCAAAGCGCTCGGGCTCGCGGCGAAGCGCGGGCAGGTACTGGTTTCCCCCTTCCGAGGCGCTGATGATAAACGCCGCAGAGCGCGCCAGCTCGGCGTCCGGGAACTGCAGCTCATCCTGCACATCGAGCGCCTTCGCCACCCGCGCCACGGCGTCTCTGGCGTCCGTGTCGCACCAGGTGGTGAAGTAGCCGCCGAGCACCGCGCAGCGCAGGCCGTCAAGCCCGCGATCGAGCAGGGGGCGCGTCTGCTCGCGGGAGCTCTCTGCCTGAAAACCGTCGCTGGT
>NZ_QPFW01000131.1:0-9031 GCF_008122455.1 Enterobacter sp. C6 | reverse complement strand
TTGGGAACACCGCGGAGTTCAGTTTTTTGTACAGCTCTTCGTCACCGCCTTTCGCCAGGATCAGGCCACCGCGTGGACCCGCCAGGGTTTTGTGGGTGGTGGTGGTCACAACGTGAGCGTGTGGAACCGGGTTCGGGTAAACGCCTGCGGCGATCAGACCCGCAACGTGCGCCATATCAACGAACAGGTAAGCACCGATGCTGTCTGCGATTTCACGCATTTTTGCCCAGTCAACGATACCGGAGTAAGCGGAGAAGCCACCGATGATCATCTTCGGCTTGTGCTCTTTAGCCTGCTTCGCCATGTCTTCGTAGTCAATTTTACCGGACTCATCGATACCGTAAGGGATGATGTTGTACAGTTTGCCGGAGAAGTTAACCGGGGAGCCGTGAGTCAGGTGGCCGCCCTGCGCCAGGTTCATACCCAGAACGGTATCGCCCGGCTGCAGCAGCGCGGTGTAAACCGCGAAGTTAGCCTGAGAGCCAGAGTGCGGCTGCACGTTCGCGTAGTCAGCGCCAAAGAGTTCTTTCGCACGGTCGATAGCCAGCTGCTCAACGATATCAACGTACTCGCAACCGCCGTAATAGCGTTTGCCAGGGTAACCTTCAGCATATTTGTTGGTCAGCTGAGAACCCTGCGCCTGCATGACGCGCGGGCTGGTGTAGTTTTCGGAGGCGATCAGTTCGATGTGCTCTTCCTGACGTACTTTTTCCTGCTCCATAGCCTGCCACAGTTCGGCATCATAATCGGCAATGTTCATTTCACGCTTTAACATCCGCATCTCCTGACTCAGCTAACAAGTAAATTTTGGCCTGAAAAGGCAGTCCTGTTGGACGACGGGCAACAGTATAACTGATTAGTTCTGTGATAACAGGTCTTGACAAACGATTTTACGCAAACGTTTTCCTACCCGCCACGCAAGGGTTTGAGGAATAAAGCTCTCGCCCTTTCCAGCGGATTTCTTTTCAGGTTTGTGATGCATATTTTTCATCTTGCAAAGAACCATTTACAACGCAGGGGTATTTTTTATAAGATGCATTTAAAATACATCATTAAAGTGACATCAAAAGGACGCGCTCATGCTCGACGCTCAAACCATCGCTACCGTAAAAGCCACCATTCCCCTGCTGGTGCAAACCGGCCCTAAACTCACCGCTCATTTCTACGATCGCATGTTCACGCACAACCCGGAGCTCAAAGAGATTTTCAACATGAGCAACCAGCGTAACGGCGATCAGCGTGAAGCGCTGTTCAACGCCATCGCGGCCTACGCCAGCAATATTGAAAACCTGGCTGCACTGCTGCCCGCGGTGGAAAAAATCGCGCAGAAGCACACCAGCTTCCAGATCCAACCCGAGCAGTACAACATTGTGGGCGGCCACCTGCTGGCCACGCTGGACGAGATGTTCAGCCCGGGCCAGGAGGTGCTGGACGCGTGGGGTAAAGCCTACGGCGTGCTGGCAAACGTGTTTATCAACCGTGAAGCACAGATCTACAGTGAAAACGCCAGCAAGAACGGTGGCTGGGAAGGCACGCGGGCGTTCCGCATCGTCGAGAAAACCCCGCGCAGCGCATTGATTACCAGCTTTGAGTTTGAGCCGGTGGACGGACAGCCGGTGGCCGATTACCAGCCAGGGCAGTATCTGGGCGTGTGGCTGAAGCCAGAAGGCTTCCCGCATCAGGAGATCCGTCAGTATTCTCTTACCCGCAAGCCAAACGGCCAAGGCTACCGCATTGCGGTGAAGCGTGAGGACGGCGGTCAGGTTTCCAGCTGGCTGCACAACGAAGCGAACGTGGGCGACGTGGTCCATCTGGCCGCGCCGGCGGGCGACTTCTTTATGGCCGTTGAAGCAAACACCCCGGTTACGCTGATCTCTGCGGGCGTCGGCCAAACGCCAATGCTGGCGATGCTCGATACGCTGGCAAAATCACACCACGGTGCGCAGGTAAACTGGTTCCACGCTGCGGAAAACGGCGACGTGCACGCCTTTGCGGATGAGGTGAAAACGCTCGGGGCCTCCCTGCCGCGCTTTACCGCGCACACCTGGTATCGCCTGCCGACGGAGGCAGACCGCGCAGCTGCACGCTTTGACAGCGAAGGTCTGATGAATTTAAGCCAGATGGAAGGGGCGTTTAGCGCGCCGGACATGCAGTTCTACGTCTGTGGGCCGGTGGCGTTTATGCAGTATGCCGCGCAGCAGCTGGTGGGGCTGGGCGTGAACAAAGACAGCATTCATTACGAGTGCTTCGGCCCGCATAAGGTGCTGTAATGCAAAAAGCCCCTCGGTCGAGGGGCTTTTTTTTCGCCGGGTGGCGGCTGCGCCTTACCCGGCCAGGAAAATGTTTAAATCGCGGCGTCGTCTTCTTCGCCGGTACGGATACGGATCACGCGCGCCACGTCAAAGACGAAGATTTTACCGTCGCCAATTTTGCCCGTCTGCGCGGTGCGGATAATGGTATCCACGCAGGTATCGACGATATCGTCGCTGACCACGATTTCAATTTTTACTTTCGGCAGAAAGTCGACCATGTACTCTGCGCCACGGTAAAGCTCGGTGTGGCCCTTCTGACGACCAAAACCTTTCACTTCCGTCACGGTCATCCCGGTGATGCCGACTTCCGCCAGCGCTTCACGCACATCATCCAGTTTGAAAGGTTTAATAATCGCATCAATCTTTTTCATGGTGGGTCCTTAAACTCTTGCCTGTAAGCTGCCTCGTAATCGATTGCTCACAGTACCATACGGCATTACTCTTTAAAATCGTTTGCTTCCAGCTCGTGGCGCGACAGCAGCTTGTAGAACTCGGTGCGGTTGCGTCCGGCCATGCGCGCGGCGTGGGTCACATTGCCTTTGGTGATCTGCAATAGCTTGCGCAGATAGTTGAGCTCAAACTGATTCCGCGCTTCCGCAAACGTCGGCAGCGCCGTGTTTTCCCCTTCCAGCGCCTGCTCCACCAGCGCGTCGCTGATGACCGGTGAAGAGGTCAGCGCCACGCACTGCTCAATCACGTTGACCAGCTGACGCACGTTGCCCGGCCAGCTTGCGGCCATCAGCCGCTTCATTGCATCGGTGGAAAATGCGCGCACGAATGGTTTATGGCGATCGGCCGCCTGGCGTAAAAGGTGGTTCGCCAGCAGCGGAATGTCTTCCGCACGCTCCGCCAGCGCCGGGATCTTCAGGTTCACCACGTTCAGGCGGTAGTAGAGATCTTCACGAAACTCGTTGCGGGCCATCACTTTCGGCAGATCGCGGTGGGTGGCGGAAATAATTCGCACATTAATATCAATGTCGCGGTTGCTGCCCAGCGGGCGAACTTTGCGCTCCTGCAGCACGCGCAGCAGCTTAACCTGCAGCGGCGCGGGCATATCGCCAATCTCGTCCAGGAACAGCGTGCCGCCTTCCGCGGCCTGGAACAGCCCTTCCCGGCTGCTTACCGCCCCGGTGAATGCCCCGCGGGCGTGACCAAACAGTTCAGATTCAAGCAGCTGCTCCGGGAGCGCGCCGCAGTTAATCGCAATAAAGGCGTTCTTGCTGCGCGGGCTGGCGTTATGGATCGCCTGGGCCAGGATCTCTTTCCCGGTACCGCTCTGGCCGTTGATGAGCACGCTGACGTCGGACTGCGCCACCATCCGGGCCTGTTCAAGCAGACGCAGCATCACGGGGCTGCGGGTGACGATAGACTCCCGCCACGCTTCATCCCCCGCCGGGGCGGCATGTTCCAGCGCGCTGTCGATAGCCTTATACAGCGCGTCTTTGTCCACCGGCTTGGTCAGGAAACTGAATACTCCCTGCTGCGTCGCGGCAACCGCATCCGGGATCGACCCGTGCGCGGTCAGGATAATCACGGGCATCCCCGGCTGCTGCTTCTGGATCTCCGCGAACAGCTGCAGGCCGTCCATTTCGTCCATCCGCAGGTCGCTTATCACCAGATCGATCTTCTCGCGGCTGAGAATTTTCAGCCCCTCGAGCCCGCTTTCCGCGGTCACGACGCTGTAACCTTCACTCACCAGACGCATGCCCAGCAGCTTTAACAGCCCGGGATCGTCATCCACCAGTAACAGATGGGCAGGTTTACGGCTCGTCATGCTTCACATCCTCTTGTTTCGGCGTATCGCTGTCCGGTGCCGCAGATGAACTCCCCGGCTGATATTTGCGCGACGAGAGCTGCCTTTCGATATCGGTCAGGTTTTCCAGCTTACGCGTTGTGGTATCGAGCTGCGTACGTAAATGTTGCTGCTGCTGACGCAGCGTATCAAGCTCGCTGTCGGTTGACTGTTGCAGCTTGCTGTAGCGGGAGCGCTCTTCAGACAGCTGAAGCTGTAATGTCTGTCCATCGCGCCAGAGCTGGTATACCGGGCGTACCTGCACGGGAAGATTGACCACGAACGTGTCCAGTCGGGTCACGTTGGCGCGCCGTTCGACGGGGGTGATTTTCGCATCAGCCAGCAAAATGCCGCGCTTGAAAGCGTCCTGCCAGGTGTCGTCATCCAGCATCGCCGCCTTGGAGCGAGCATCTACCGGGGCCAGACGCTGGGCGCAATCTATTCCACGCAGCCAGAACAGCGGGTTGCTTTCAACGTCATGACCTGACAGGTTCCAGATATCGTCACAGCGGGTTGAGAGGAAATCGGCCAGCTGGTTATCGGGCCATTTATCTTCTTGTTTATCGCTAATTGCACTTTGTGGCGCATGGGAAACACACCCTGCCAGAAATAAACAGGGCAGGCTCAGGCGAAGCGTGTTGC
Organism: Enterobacter sp. C6; assembly: GCF_008122455.1. Lineage (NCBI taxonomy): Bacteria > Pseudomonadati > Pseudomonadota > Gammaproteobacteria > Enterobacterales > Enterobacteriaceae > Enterobacter > Enterobacter sp. C6. Next base: position 4,285 of record NZ_QPFW01000131.1, on the reverse strand, counting down.
GGGAAAACACCGCGCGTACGGCGCGGGAAAAGACGTGTGACATACTCACCAGACATAGATTCATTTTATTGATTTTTCCGGCTCAGGGGCAGTTCAATACGGAAGCAAACATCCGAACGTTCGTCCGTGGCAATGTTTAGCTCACCCTGCATGCGTCGTATGCAGTCCCGGGCGATGCTCAAGCCCAGACCACTGCCTTTCACCGCACCTTTCCGCTGATGACTCCCCTGGAAAAAGGGCTCGAAGATCATGGTTTTTTCGTCATCGGGAATCGGGGTGCCGGTGTTAGCGACGTCTATAAACACCCGGGAACCCTTCGTATAACTTCGGATATAAATGTTACCGGATTCAGTACCATAGTGCACCGCATTGGAATAAAGATTATCCAGCACGCTCATTAAGAGCATGGGTTCAGCGAGACAGGTCGGCGCATTCAGTTCTACACCGGTATGCATCATTTTAGCTCTTGCTGGCAAGCTATGGGCGGATATCACCATATCCACCAGCGGTTCAATCTCAACGTTTTCCAGTACGACCGCCCCGTCAGCCAGCTTGCGGTTGTAATCCAGCAGTTGCTCAATCAGCTTTTGCAGATTGCGGCTGCTGTTATCCAGGATCTCGACAATTTCTTTCTGCTCGGGCGTAAGGGGTCCTGCCACTTCGTCCGCCAGCAGCTCCGTCCCTTCGCGCATGCTGGCCAGCGGCGTTTTAAGCTCATGGGAGATATGGCGCAGGAACTGATGACGCTGTGATTCAAGCCACGCCAGGCGCTCGGACAGCCAGATAATGCGCTGGCCTACGGATCGCAGCTCGCGCGGACCTTTAAAGGCGACCGTATCCCCGAGCGATTTCCCCTCACCCAGGCGGTTGATCATCCGCTGAATGCCCTTCACCGGGCCGATGATCATGCGGGTAAAGAGCAGAACCAGCCCGAGGCTCACGAGGAACAGCACCAGCGCCTGCCAGCCGAAGAACTGGCCGCGCTCGGCAATCTCCTGCTGGAGCTGCTGGCCGCGAGAGAAAATCACCGTGCGCGTTGACTGCACCATCTCGGTGTTGGCGCTGGCAAAAGCTTCAAGACGCGCGGCGGCGGCGGCATCCGGGCCGCTGTTACTGCACTGTAGCTGCGCAAGATCGTTTAAATCCTGACGTAACGCCTGATAGAGCTTGTCGTCAGGCAATACGCCGGCGTGGGCGTCCAGCATTTCGCTATAGCGCTTGCGCTGACTCTGATACACCTTTTCCAGCGTCCGATCGTCAAGCACGCAATACTGACGATAGCTACGTTCCATCTCCAGCGCGGCGTTGGTCATCGCTTCACTGCGTCTGGCGTCGATGAGCGTCGTGCGGTTGGTCAAAGCCGCCTGCGCGCTCAGCGCGTTCAGACTTTGCCACGCCTGCCAGGCAAGGATCAGCAGCGGCAGCAGGATCAGCAGGAAGGCCATCATGACAAGCTGTCGCAGGGAGCGGGGAAAAACGGGCCAGCGTTTCAACGCATTACTCTCTTAATGGGGGTTTACGCAGAGCGTAACTGAGTCTGCCCTTCAGATACAACAAAGCCGGGTAAAAACCCGGCTTTGTCATGGAATGAGGCGGTGCCTAACTCGACGTTTCGCCCTGGCCTGATAAAGCATCGCTATGATCAGTAGTTGGACGGCAGGCACCTTTTTGTGCGTCATTCGAAGTTTATGTAGCGCGTCCCGAAGGGGCACATAAGAAGGTGAATGAGCCACTGGTTAATATTATGCAACACCCGTGCCAGAACGCAAAACAAAATATTAACACATTGAAATATATGATTTTTACTTGTTAAACCTGTTAATTATCGGTTGAATGATTTCCAGGCTAAGTGTCGCTATTAAGCAACACCTTAATGGGAACCTTTACTGCCATATATAAATCAATAAGTTAAATGTCTCCTTTTGGAGACACTCAAACCAGAGGGTTGTCGCGATTTTGCGACAGAGACAAAAAAGCCCGGTAGCGCTCGCGCTTACCGGGCCTGCAGGTGTTGCCTGAAACTTAACCCAGCTGTTTACGCGCGTTGCGGAAGATACGCATCCACGGGCTGTCCTCGCCCCAGTTTTCAGGGTGCCAGGAGTTGCTCACGGTGCGGAACACACGTTCCGGATGCGGCATCATGATGGTTGCACGACCGCTTTCGCTGGTCACCGCGGTAATACCGTTGGCGGAGCCGTTCGGGTTGGCCGGGTAGGTTTCCGTGACCTTGCCGAAGTTATCGACAAAGCGCAGCGCCACCAGACCTTTGCTCTCCAGTTGAGCCAGATGCGCGGCATCACGCACTTCTACCTGACCTTCGCCGTGGGAGACCGCGATTGGCATCTGTGAACCGACCATTCCCTGCAGCAGCAGAGACGGGCTTTGGGTCACTTCCACCAGGCTGAAGCGTGCTTCGAAGCGGTCAGACTGGTTACGCACAAAGCGCGGCCAGGCTTCGCTGCCCGGGATCAGTTCGCGCAGGTTAGACATCATCTGACAGCCGTTGCACACGCCCAGCGCCAGGGTCTGCGGACGATGGAAGAAGGTTTCGAACTCGTCGCGCACGCGGCTGTTGAACAGGATGGACTTCGCCCAGCCTTCGCCCGCGCCCAGCACGTCGCCGTAGGAGAAACCACCGCACGCTACCAGCGCCTGGAAATCTTCCAGACCGGTACGTCCGGCCAGCAGGTCGCTCATGTGAACGTCGATAGCGTCAAAGCCCGCGCGGTGGAAGGCGGCAGCCATTTCAACGTGGGAGTTAACGCCCTGCTCGCGCAGCACGGCCACTTTCGGACGCGCACCGGTCGCAATGTACGGCGCGGCGATGTCTTCGTTGATGTCGAAGGAGAGCTTCACGTTCAGGCCTGGATCCTGGTCATTGGCCTTCGCGTTGTGCTCCTGATCGGCACATTCCGGGTTATCACGCAGGCGCTGCATCTGCCAGGTGGTTTCCGCCCACCACATACGCAGCGTGGTGCGGCTTTCGCTGAACACCGCGTGGCCGTCGGCTTCAATCACGAAGCGGTCGCCCTGCACCGCTTTACCGAGATAGTGTACGCAGTCTGCCAGACCGTGCTGCGCCAGAATCGCTTCCACCGCGTCGCGATCTGCGGCGCGTACCTGAATGACCGCGCCAAGCTCTTCGTTAAACAGCGCCGCCAGGCGGTCTTCGCCAAGCGTGGCAATGTTTGCTTCAACGCCGCAGTGACCGGTGAAGGCCATCTCTGCCAGCGTCACCAGCAGGCCACCATCGGAACGGTCGTGGTAGGCCAGCAGCTTACGCTGCGCCACCAGCGCCTGAATTGCGTCGTAGAAGCCTTTCAACTGGGCGACGTCGCGCACGTTGGCTGGCTTGTCGCCGAGCTGGCGGTAAACCTGCGCCAGCGCGGTGGCGCCCAGCGCGTTATGGCCTTTGCCGAGGTCAATCAACAGCAGGGCGTTATCTTCAGTGGAAAGCTGCGGCGTAACGGTATGACGCACGTCTTCCACGCGCGCAAACGCGGTGATCACCAGCGACAGCGGAGAGGTCATCTCGCGCTGCTCGTTACCTTCCTGCCAGCGGGTTTTCATCGACATGGAGTCTTTACCCACCGGAATGGTCAGGCCGAGCGCAGGACACAGCTCTTCACCCACCGCTTTCACCGCTTCGTACAGGCCGGCATCTTCACCAGGGTGACCGGCAGCGGCCATCCAGTTTGCGGAGAGTTTGATACGTTTGATGTCGCCAATCTGCGTCGCGGCGATGTTGGTCAGCGCTTCACCGACCGCCAGACGGGCAGAGGCCGCGAAGTCCAGCAGCGCCACCGGGGTACGTTCGCCCAGCGCCATCGCTTCGCCGTAGTAGCTGTCGAGGCTCGCGGTGGTCACGGCGCAGTTCGCCACCGGGATCTGCCACGGGCCAACCATCTGATCGCGCGATACCATACCGGTCACGGTGCGGTCGCCGATGGTCACCAGGAAGGTTTTCTCAGCGACTGCCGGCAGGTGCAGCACGCGATTAACGGCTTCAGCTACGGTAATGCCCTGGCGATCCAGCGCTTTGCCCGCCGCTTTACGGGTTGTTACGTCGCGGGTCATCTTCGGCGTTTTACCGAGCAGAACGTCGAGCGGCAGATCGATAGGCTGGTTGTCGAAATGGGCGTCGCTCAGAGTCAGGTGCTGCTCTTCGGTCGCTTCACCGATGACGGCATACGGCGCGCGCTCGCGGCGGCACAGCTCGTCAAACAGCGGAAGCTGGTCCGCGGCAACCGCCAGCACGTAGCGCTCCTGGGATTCGTTACACCAG
>NZ_QPFW01000130.1:0-9026 GCF_008122455.1 Enterobacter sp. C6 | reverse complement strand
CCTCTGACTGGACTCGAACCAGTGACATACGGATTAACAGTCCGCCGTTCTACCGACTGAACTACAGAGGAATCGTGTGAACGAGGCGCATAGTAGCGACCTCGGTACGCCTTGTCAAAGGGTGAAAACGCACTTTTCGTTCGTTTGCCGACAATTTCAGCAAATCGCTGATTTTATAGCAAATTCGCGTTGAAATTACACAACAAAATGCGCCGCCCGCAGGCGGCGCGCAGGATCAGAACAGTACGGAGTAGTTCAGACCAAACGTCCGTCCGCGCCCTTTATAGGTATACAGACCCGGTGCACCGTAGGTTGGGCTATATAGCCCCGGCGCGCGCTGGCCCCAGGCGGTGGTGTAGTCTTTGTCCAGCAAGTTTTCCACGCTGAAGCTGACTTTACCCACCGGCAGGGCGTAGCTGCCCAGGAAGTCGACCGTGTTATAGCCATCGATCTTCTTGCCGTCGGAGTCTGACACGTCAAAGGTCTGCGTGCTCTGCACGCGCAGGGTCCAGTCGCCCGGCGCCCAGTTGACCCACGCGCTGGCTTTCGACGGGCTGGCGCTGTCGACCGTCAGCTTCTCCCATTTCCCGTTTTCGCGGGTTTCCGACTTAATGGCGTTAAAGTTCGCCCCAGTGCTCCAGTCGCTGTCGGTGAAGAAATAGTCCACCTGACCTTCCACCCCGTAGATACGACGCTTGTCGTCTTCCAGATTGATGGTCATGTCCGTCTTGTTGATGGTGATGGTTTTATCCGAGAGCGAGTAATACGCCGCAACCTGCGTGCGCAGGTTATCCCCGGTGTAGCGCCAGCCCAGCTCATAAGCGTTGACCTTGATACCGTCCAGCTTCGAGTCGTTCACGTTGACGCTGTTCAGCAGGCGATAGTGACCGTTGCTGAGCTGATAGGTCCCGGAGCCGTAGTACTTCGCCAGGTCCGGAATTTCGAAGCCCTGGGAGAAGTTAAACCATACCTGCTGCTGTTCGGTCAGGCGACCAAGGATCCCGGCGTTAAACAGGAAGTTGTTGTAATCGGTTTTCCCGCCCGGCACCGCGTCGGCGGAGGTCGCTTTCCCGGTGGCGATGGCCTGCTGCTGGGTGTAACCGACAAAGTCGTCCACCTTGTTCTCGGTGTACTGGTAGCGCACGCCGCCGCTCAGGGTGATGGCGTCAATATCGTAGCTGGCCTGCAGGAACGGGGCGAGGTTGGTGATGCTGTAGCCCGGGTAGCGGCCCACGTTGTAGGCGTTATCCAGCTCCATGCCGCCGCTCGCTGCAGCTTTGCTCAGTTTAAAGAACTGCTGGTTGGCGTCGAAGGTTTCGTGGTCGGCATCCATACCCCAGGTCAGCGTTAAATCGTCCACGGGCTTGCTGTTTAGCGTCAGCTTGCCGCCGTAGAAATCTGTTTTCTGCTGCGACGCGCCGATGCTGCTCACTACGCCTTTGGTCAGGGTCGGGAACGGATAGTAGGTCAGGCTCTCGTCGCGATAGTAAACCTGCGCGACCAGATCCTGGCCCCAGAAGTCGGTGTTGGAATACTGCAGGTTAATCAGATGGCGCTCGGTACCCGGCACGCGGTCAGAATCGAGGTTACCTTTGTTGTAGGCGGTCGCATCCCCCGTTACCGCCGAGAAGTTCTTCCCGAGATACAGCCCATGCTTGCCGTCGGACTCGCTCTTGTAGTACTGGGTCGTCAGCTGCAGCTGCTGGTGATCGTCAATGTTGATGGTGCCTGTTCCCATCACATCAATACGGTCGGAATACTGGAGGCCGGTCTGGGTGTTATCAATGATTACCTCGTCGCCGTTGCCGTCATACCAGCCGCCGTAGCGCTGATACGACACCGACAGACGACCGGAAGCGTTATCGTTGCCGCCGCTGACCGCTGCCGACACGTTCTCATCGTGGTCGTTGTGGCTGTTAAATCCGCTCTTTGTCCCGGTCTGGAACTCAACTTCGGTTTCCGGCTGGCCTTTTTTGGTGACGATGTTCACCAGGCCACCGGTGCTGCCGCCGCCGTAAAGTGACGTGGCGCCGGAGATGACTTCGATACGGTCAATGTTGAACGGATCGATAGAGTCGAGCTGGCGGCTGTCGCTGCGGGACGAGTTCAGGCGCACGCCGTCCACCATCACCATCATGGAGCGGCCGCGCAGGTTCATGCCGTAGTTGGTACGTCCCTGGCTGCTGACGTCCATGCCCGGGATCAGCTGCGCCAGCACTTCTTTAATCTCTTTCCCGCCCTGAACCTGCTGCTCAATTTCAGCCCGCTCAATGACCCAGGTGGTCTGCGCCATCTCCGCCACGCTGCGGTGCGCGCGGCTGGCGGAGACAACGATATTTTCTTCCTTTTGTTCTTCCGCCCACGCAGAGGTAGAAAGCATTGCAAGCAAACAAGGATTTAAAACCCAAAGATGAGAACGTTTCATTGTTATATTGACCCTGATTGTGTGTGTCAGTACTCGGTGGTTTTTGCTAATGATTTAAAAACCTGACTGTTCTCCGGGCTGGTGGTGCTTCGCCAGTGGATAACGCCAGGAGTGGTGGCCAGCTCAAACGGCTCGTCGGCGTGCGCGCGATTCAGAATTCGCGCTGCGCGCCAGGCCATCAGGCTGAGCTGGGGTTCGGCAATGCCGAGACGGTGCATCCCGGCATTCACGGCGAACAGGCGGTTGCTCTGCGGACCGTCCCATTCGAGGGTGAAATCGTTGTTGATGCAGAAGGCTTCGTCCGTATCCAGATGCAGGCGGTGAGACAGCGGCGCCAGGAACGCAGGCTGCACGGCGCGATAGCCGGTGGCAAAGATCGTCACGTCGCTCTCCAGCTGCTCGCGGCCGCCGTCAAGGTGATGCTGTATGCTCAGGCGCTGGCCGTTTTCCAGGCGCGTCAGGGCTGTCACCGAGCGGGACGGCATCAGGTGCGCCCAGGGTTTTTCACGCAGCACTTCGAAGCGGTGGTACATGGCGCGGTAAATCGCCAGCAGTGACTCGGTGGTGATACCGTCGGAGGTCATCTTCTGCTCGTGCAGCATCTGCCGACGCGCCTCTTCACCGAGCGTGGAGAAGCTGTCCACGTACTCCGGCGTGAAATACTCGTTAGCAAAGGCGGCTTCATCCAGCGCGTTGTAGTTGTTGCGGCGCGAGACCCAGTTCAGGCTCAGCGGCTGGCCCCATTCGCCACTGAAAATATTCAGGAACAGGTCGGCGCCGCTCTGGCCGCCGCCGACGACGGTGACGCGCTTGCCCGTAAGATCCGGCGTGCGCAGCATCATCTCGCTGGCGTGGAAGCAGGTATCGTCCTGCACGGTGACGCAGTCCGGCAGGTTGATCTGCTTACCGATCCCTACGCAGACGTGGCGCGCCAGGAAGCGGTCGCGCTGGGTCACCACCTCAAACAGGCCGTTTTTCTCATCAAAGCTCACCTGCTGCACCTGCTGGCTAAAGGACAGGTTGGTGAGGTTGTCCGCCGCCCAGCACAGATAGTCCGCAAACTCCTCGCGGGAAACGGTGCGCTGCTCGGTGGTCAGGAAGCGGTAGAATTTTTTGCGCTGCACCAGGTAGTTCAGGAAGCTGTGGCGGTTGGTCGGCTCCACGGCGCTGACCAGATCCTTCAGGAAGCTGGTCTGCATGTGGCAGTCCGGCACCATCATGCCGGGGTGCCAGGAGAAGTGCGGTTTACGCTCAAGAAACAGCGAGCTAAAGCCGTCCAGCCCTTCCGCCAGCGCGGCGATGCTGAGGTTAAACGGGCCGATACCAATGCCGATGAAATCATAGGTTTTCATTGCGCTGACTCCCGGGAGGCCAGAAAAAGAGGGTTATCAAGGTCGGTGACGTAGTTCGGCAGCATGCGGCTGCCGCCGTCGTGTTCGGAGAAGGTCAGTTTGACCGGGTTGAGGATCACGCGAATAATTTGCGGCTTAAACAGGTCGAACTTCGCGAAGCGATCGGCAAGCTCGGGGTGCGCGGCCATATAGCGGTGCAGCACTCCGGCGAGGATCTGATAGAAACGCGTTTCGCTGACGCCGCTTTGCAGCGTGAGGCGTGAGATAAAACGCAGCACCGTCACAAAGTTACCGGTTTGCAGGTCGTGAATAATGTAATCCGCGCTCAGGCGCGCCGTGACGGCCTTCACCTGCTCCGGCAGGCTCTGGGCCTGCGGGAAATCTTCATCCACCAGGCGCATATCGCCCTGGAAATCTTTCAGCAGAATGCGCTGCGGAATAGAGTCCTTCATCACCAGCGTCACGTTCTGGCCGTGGGCGATCAGCGCCACGCCGTAGCGGCAGAGCAGGTGATAGAACGGGATCACCGATGCCTCAAACAGCTTTTCCAGCCACGCTTCGGCGCTTAAGCCCGAGCGTTTAATCCACGCGTCGATCAGCGGGCGTCCGGCGTTGTCGGTTTCCATCAGCGCCGCCATCAGCACCGCCTGTTCACCGTCTTCTAAATAACAGGACGGGTTCTCGCGCCAGATCACCCCCAGCATCTCCTGATAGCGGTAGGGCGCTTTCGGCAGCGCCGCATAGCCGGGATGCGACAGATATCCGGCGGCGGGTTCGCCAAGCACCTGTGCGCCAGAGCGGGCAAGCGTGGCGTCGGTGGCGAACTGCTGCTGCAGCCAGCGCGAGGCCAGCGGTCCGGCGGCAATGTACTTGCCCGGAATACCGCGATAGCAGGATGTGTTGTAGATGGTCAGCGGGAGCTTGATGTCAAACGGCGCGCGACGGCTGGCGTTGGTGAGCGTGCGCAGAGACTGCTGCGCCAGGTACTCATCGCCAAACTCGCCCAGCTCAACCATCTCACCGCGCGCCAGCTGCGCCAGGAAATGAATGGCGATCTTCTGCTGCCACTGCCACGGGTGCAGCGGCACGGGCAGCCAGCCGTCGTCAAGACCCAGCGCCTGCCAGAGGGCGTCAAAGCGGGCGCACTCGGCCTCGTCCATGGCGCTAGCCAGCAGGGTGCTGATATCGCAATCGCCGTCGCTGCTCCAGACCAGATGCTCCCGCTGAACGGCAACCCAGTGCAGACGAAAACGTCCGCGATACTCAGGCGCGTACTGACGCAGCGCGTCCAGACCCCAGCCGCGGCGGCCTTTGTTGAAAATAAACTTCGGGTGACCGCGCATCAGGCACTGTAATTCGTCCGGGTCGAGATGGATCAGCGCGTCCGCGTCCAGCGCGTCACGCGCCTGCAGCAGCTGTATGTCGCCGCGCAGCGTGGCGTAGAGATCTTCCATGTGCTCTGCCGTTTGCGCGTCGCTCATCTCCAGCACCGCAGCCAGCTGCAGCAGCGCGCTTTCCGCTTCGATGGCATCGCCGCTGGCGGTGGTCAGGCTGTCCGGGTCGATATGCAGCCAGCCCCAGATCCCGCGCGCGGCGCGAAACTGCCAGGACTCGTTGCCCATGGTGATGCGCCAGCCGTCCGACGAAACCGGCTCGGCGCGCAGGGTGCGTTCATACTCCAGCTCGGCGAGGATCTTCGCCACCATCTCACGGTTCACTTTTTCCCAGAGCGCGTTCACAGGCCCACCTCGCTGAAGAAGCGGTGACGCTGGCTCATAATGAGGCGCGAGCGTTTATGCGGGAAGTCGAACTCTTTCACCGTGTCGAAACCGGCAGAGTCCAGATGGCGGAACAGGCGCTGGTTGTCGAAGCGTGGCTCGGCAACAATCCGTGTGGTGCGCGGTTCATCCAGATACAGATAGTGGCTCAGACCGCGCAGCCAGCTGCGGATATACTGCGCACCGCGCCAGTTCTCTTCGCCCACCAGCATGTGTAGGCCGCGGTCAAACGGCTGCCAGCGGTAGTGGCGGCCAATGCGGTCTTCCGCCGCCCAGTAGAGTTCAAAATAGCCGAACGGCTGGTCGTCGAAGCAGCCGATAACCGGGTAACAGTAGGTCGAGTCAAGCTGACGACGCAGGTAGCTTTCCTGCTCGGCCTGCGGACCCGCCATCTCCCAGAAGGCGTTTACGCGCGGGTTGTTCATCCAGCGGGTAAAACGTTCGCCGTCCAGCGCCACGTCGGCGACGCGGAAGCTGAGGGTGCGCTTAATTTGCGGATCGTAACGGCGGTACACTTCGCCCTGCGGACGGCGAGGGCGCAGCGGGAAGTACAGCTGACGGCTCTCGTTATACTGCATCCCGCCGCTGGCCTGCGGACGTTCGCTTTTCAGCCACAGCGGCAGCTGCCAGAAGGTTTCACGCGCCAGATAATCCCCGCTTGCCAGACGAAACAGCGCCTGCGCCTGGGGTTCATCCTGCCAGGTCGCCCAGGGTAACGTAATGCCGGTCAGCGCGGGGGCGGCCACAAACAGCTGATCCAGGGCTTCCACCAGCCAGCCGTCCGGGAACCCCTTCAGACGCTCCAGCACCGCGCTGCCGTCGAGACCCAACGCCAGCGGCAGGGTGCTATCCGTTGCGGTGCAGTGAAAGCCGTAGCCGGAATGGACGATATTCGCGATAGCCATCACGCCTTCTCCTTGTAGAACGGGTTGCTAAAGTCGAAATAGATCACCGCCGGATCGGCGATGGTGTTTTCATTGCGATCGTGCAGGTAGCAGAAGAAGTTGCCTTTGCAGTTCCAGATCGGGCTGTCGAGCACGTAGTCGAGGCAGCGGGTCTGCGCTACCGTCTTGCGCAGTTCGGCCAGCGCGTCGCGCACCCGGGACATCAGGCTCTCCTCGCTGTCAAAGCCGGCGGCAGCAAGGGCGGCGGTAACGGCAAGGGTAGAATTCAGCAGCAGGTAATAAGGGAAGTAGCGCAGCAGCTGGCTCTCACCGAAGCGGTTTTCCACCTCAGTTTCACCCGCCTCTTTCAGCCACGCGTCGGCGCCTTCGGTCCACGCGCTGCCCTGGCAGTCGCGATAGATCAGCCCGACCGGGAAATCCTGCTGCATCTCAACGAGGATATTTTGCTGGTGCGCCAGCAGGACCAGACCGTAGTCCGCCTCGGCGCTGAACAGCGGAAGCAATACGCGGTTGCAGTAGGCGTCCAGCCAGCAGCGGGCGGCCTGGGCGAGCGGTAAATCAAGACGCTGACTCAGACGGCGCACTGCCGCGGCGAGCAGGCTGTCACCGCCGTCCGGCGCGGCCTGCGTCAGGCTCACCAGCACGTTGGTCTGGGTGTCTGGCGTATCGAACAGCAGATTAACGCGCAGGGCCATCAGGCTCTCTTCCTGAACGACGCCGCTGTCATCGCGCAGTCCCGCCCAGCCGTCTTCCTGCATCACGCGCATGGTCGGGTAGCGCGCCTGCAAATCTTGCCAGCGTTCCGTTTTCGCAAGGCGCGCCAGGCGCATGCCTCGCTTCACCTCTTTCACCGACAGCGTGCGCACGGAGTTCGTCAGGCGCACGCTGAGGGAGAACTTAATCATGTCGCTGTTGGTCTCGCTGTACAGCGAGCGGGAGGAGCTGGTGGGCAGCCACTGTGCGCCCGCCTCACCCAGGTCCTGCAGTGAACCGTCTTCCGCCAGACGCTGGCACCACTCCTGCTCCAGCAGATAGTCGGCCTGCCACGGATGCATCGGCAGCAGCCAGCGGGTGTCCGTGAAGTGGCCGAGCAGCTCAGGCGCGCTCTGGGCCGCGAAGCGCAGCAGACGCTCACGCAGGGAGACGTTCAGGCTGTCGCCGGCAACGAGCGTGCTCTCAACGGCAAACCAGCGCAGCGGGAAGCGGGAGGCGAAATCGGGCAGATAGCGACGCGCCTCGGTTTCGTTGAACGGCTCGTGCGACTTCGGTGCCGGGTGAAACGCATGGCCGACCAGCAGCGCCTGTTCCGCTTCGGCAAACGTCAGCGGCTTATCGCGCAGGGTTGCCCAGCCGTGGCGCAGATCGATCGCCTGCCAGGTGTGCACATGGCTTTCGAGAACGCGCTGCTTAAAACGCGCCAGCGTATTGGCATCCAGCGAGCCTTTTACGGACGGTTTTTCAAGAATTAAATCAACCAGTTGACCGAATGTGACGGCGTCACCGTTATCACTGTTGTTCTGAATAAGCGTTGCCGGGAAACGGTACTGATGATGCTGGGTGGGAGAGAAATAGCGTACCGGCACCCGAAGCGCCTGGGTTTGGGAAAGCGGGATATGGATCTCAGATAGCGCATCCGCATCGGTAGCGGGGAGATAGCGCCAGTCCTTCGTTTCGCGCAACAGGGCGTTTAAAAAACACTGGGCTGCAACGTCTGTACCGGCGGCGCGGAGCAGAGCACGCATAGATGTACCTCATTCCATGATTGATAATGATTCTCGTTATGATATTCATTCTGTTTACAGTCGCAACCATTTTTGCAATATTTGTTTTCATAAACTTCATAATTTCCACACATTTATTGACACTATGTTCACATTCTCATGCGCACTGACTCTGAAATATTGACCGAAAACGTCACCTCAAAAGCTAACTGGCCCCTGGCGCTATCTGCGGGTTTACTGGGCATCGGTCAAAACGGCCTGCTGGTGATGCTCCCGCAGCTGGTCACCCAGACCGGGCTGTCGCTCTCGGTCTGGGCCGGACTGTTGATGTTTGGATCCATGCTCTTTTTACCGGCATCGCCCTGGTGGGGACGCCAGAGCGAGCGGCGGGGGTGTAAGGCCGTCATGGTGGCCTCACTGAGCGGCTATCTGGCCAGTTTTGCCGTGATGGCGCTGGTGGTCTGGGCGATGGCGGCCGGAAGGCTGGATACGGTCTGGGGGCTGGCGGGGCTTATATTCTCGCGCCTGCTCTACGGACTAACGGTCTCGGGGCTGGTGCCTGCGGCCCAGACGTGGGCGATTCAGCGTGCAGGGCTGGAGAAAAGAATGGCGGCGCTGGCGACGATAAGCTCCGGCCTCAGCTGCGGGCGTTTGCTCGGCCCACCGCTGGCGGCGCTGATGCTCAGCGTTAATCCGGTGGCGCCGCTCTGGCTGATGGCGGTTGCGCCGCTTATCGCTCTGCTGCTGGTGCTTCGCGAAGTCGCGGACCCGCCGCTGCCGCCGGTAGCCCACCAGGCAACCCGCCTGCAGGCCTCCATGCTGCCGTTCCTGCTGCTGGCGCTGCT
>NZ_QPFW01000129.1:0-9023 GCF_008122455.1 Enterobacter sp. C6 | reverse complement strand
GTTCCTGCGTACTTTCGCCAACCACCACCGCCGAGACGCGCATGCCGAGGTCGCCCTCTACGGTGCGTTTCACAAACGGCTCAGGCACGCCGTGCAGGACGGTATCCGGGGAGAGCATGTTAGCGCTGGCGGAATAGACGTCGGTGGTGGCTCCGCCCATGTCGATCAGCATGAATTCTTTCCACGCGCTGTCGACATCACTGATCGCTTTCACCAGCTCGTAGACGGTCCACGGCGTAGGCATCGGCTCTTCGCCGGTTTCCCCGACGATAACGTCCAGCCCTTTCCCCTTCACGATGCGGGAGAGAAAGACATCGCAGATAGCCTTGCGGGCGGCATACGGATTCGGGTGATCGAGGTCAGGCAAAACGTTGTCGACCACGATCAGATCTTTGTGGCCAAGAATGGCCTGCACGTCGTCCTGAATATCGCGATTTCCGGCGTAAATAATGGCGCAGTCCAGCGTTGACGCTGCCAGCGCGCGGGCATTGGCCAGTCCGTAGCTCTCTTCGCCGCCGTCCGTACCGCCCGTGAACAGCAGAATGTCCGGCGGGGAGTCCTCCAGCGCCTGGATATCGTGACGGTTCAGTTTGTACGAGTAGTACTGGGCGATTTTGGCACCCGCTGAATGGGCGGTGACTTTGGCTGATTCCAGGGTTATTGACGGCACCAGACCCATTGCGGCAACGGCGAGCCCGCCTTTTGCCGACGACGAGTATTTCAGCGTAACGTCCCCGCTGTTCAGCAACGGTCGCGCATCGGCAACGTTTAGCACCTGGTTCAGGCTGGTAAAGAAACCCTCCGCCAGATGGTGGGTCGTCGTCGGGGTCAGAACGTGGTTGACCAACGTTAGCGCATCACCCTCCGGCGTGAAGAGTGCGGCTTTGGTCCACGTCGAGCCAATGTCGACTGAGACGATTTGCATCAGAAGCCCTCTTCAAGACAGAGCTCTTCAACGCGCTGACGCTGTTGTATATCGTTCGCCATCAGCTGACAGACGTCCTCCAGGTCGTGGCTCGGAGCGAACACGCGGTTGAAACCCATCTCTTTGAATTTGGCTTCGACATCTGCGAAATCGTGCTTACCCACGACCAGGTTACCGCCAACAAAAAGCAGAATGTCGCCGATACCGCGTTCGATGCAGCGCTCGCGCAGCCCCAGGCAGTCGATGTCGCCATGGCCGTAGATGGATGAAACGACAATAGCATCAGCACCCGTTTCGATGGCCGCATCAATATATTCATCCTGGCTCACCATCACACCAAGATTGATGACGTGAAAATCATGGGAAGTAAAAACACGATCCAGAACTTTATTGCCTACCGCATGGCAGTCAGCACCAATGACGCCAATAACAAGTGTTGATTTCTTCATGGGTAATCCTCTGTAGGGCTGATAGTGAAAATAAAATGGGTATTAAAAACGATTAATGTACATTGGGTCTGTTGATGGTGTTGGAGTGTGTTTTGAAGACGAAAGGGATGCAATTGATCTATTTTCAAAAAATCCTTCCAAAAATGATGATGGTAATGATGTTGCATTGAAAAATGATTTATATCAGTTACTTGTGTGCGCTTTATTTTAGGGTTGATATTTATCTGTAAACGTCGCTGACAAAACCATTTTAATATTTGTGATCGCGCGCCTGTTTTATTGCTGAAGGCGATTTATATGTTTTTTTAAGCATGATGACCAAAGCAATAATGTCGTAATGGCAGAGGGAAGGCGGTATTCACTGTTTTATTGATATTGGTCATAAACGCCATTCGTAAAATTAAGAAAGAGTGATAAATACATCAAATTTTTGACGTGTGGAGGGGATGTATAATTCAGCACTAATTTTAATTACCCGCTTTCTTGCGTCTTTAAATATTTAATCTGAGGATATAACGATGAGTAAAGGGAAGGTTTGGCTTGTAGGGGCAGGGCCTGGCGATGCGTCTTTGATTACGGTAAAAGGTTTGCACTGTATCCGCCATGCGGAGGTGATTGTTCACGATCGCCTGGTAAACCCTGAACTTCTGGCTCAGGCTCCGGCAGGCTGTCTGATTATTGATGTCGGTAAAACCCCAAGCCATCATCCGGTGCCTCAGGAACAAATCAATGCCCTGCTGGTCAAGCATGCCGGGGAAGGGCGGCAGGTGGTGCGCCTGAAAGGCGGGGACCCCTACGTTTTTGGCCGCGGGGGCGAAGAGGCCGAGCAGCTGGCGAAAGACGGCCTGACGTTCGAAATTGTGCCGGGGATCAGTTCCGCAATTGGCGGACTGGCCTATGCCGGGATCCCGGTCACGCACCGTCATTACGCCTCCAGCTTTCATATTGTGACCGGTCATATGTGCCAGGGGAACGACCCGCAAAACTGGCATGCCCTGGCGCAAATCAACGGAACGCTGATCGTTCTGATGGGAATGACGCGGCTGACGGAAATCTGCCAGCAGCTCATCGAGGGAGGCATGTCCGCTGAAACGCCGGTAGCGGTGGTGATGTATGCCAGCCAGTCTCGTCAGCAGATCGCCAAAGGTACGCTGACCGATATCCACCTCGAGGTTGAACGTCAAAAACTGCATGCTCCGGCGCTTATCGTCATCGGTGAGGTGGTCAGCCTGCAGGAGATACTGGCGTTTACCGCATCACATATCGCGCTGAATCAGATTGTTGTCTGATGTTATCCTGACATTTTCGAAATGGGCGAGTGAAACGAATGAGTGAGCATGGTGGTAACGTTCTGGAAGCGGGGCTGCAGTTGGGGATCGATCCCGAGCTGCTGGTGGACTTTAGCGCGAACATCAATCCGTTAGGGCTGCCCGATCGCGTCAGGTCGCTCATTGTGTCCCATCTGGATATCATCATGCAGTACCCGGACGTTGAATACCGCCATCTTCATCAGGCGCTGGCCATCGCCAGCCGGTGTGACTATGACCAGACGATCGCCGGGAATGGCGAAACGGAGCTGATCTATGGCCTGGTGCGAACGCTTGCCCCTCGCCGGGCGATGCTGCTGGTACCGGGCTTTGCCGAATATCGTCGGGCATTACAGCAGCAGGGTTGCGAGATAATTGACTATGCGCTGAGTGAGCAGAACGGGTTCCAGGTGGATGTTTCCATACTGGACGCCGTTCGCGCGCGCAGGCCCGATTGCCTGTTCATCGCGACGCCAAACAACCCTACCGGACTTATGCCTGATGCCGGTCTTCTCGACCGGCTGGCCTCGCTGTGCGAATCGCTGCAGATTGCGCTGATTGTGGATGAGGCGTTCATCGATTTTCTGCCGCAGGGCTCCACGCTGGCGCCGCGGCTGGCGGAGTCACGCTATCTTTACCTGCTGCGATCCCTGACCAAGTTTTTTGCTATTCCCGGGCTGCGCCTTGGGTATTTGCTGAGCGGCAATACGCAAACCATTCACCAGCTGAAACGCACCCGTGAGCCCTGGTCCGTGAATGCCTTCTCGGCGCTTGTGGGACAACATTTGCTGTCGGATGAGGACTATATTGCTCGCAGCCACGCCTTTATCGCCCGGGAGCGGGATTTCCTGTGGCAGGCGATGGCGAGCTTTTCATCGCTGGCGGTCTGGAAGCCGCAGGCCAACTTTATTTTCTTCCGCTGTCTGCGTCCGGGTTTCGACCTGAAGGCGGCGCTGCTCGGCCATCACATCCTTATCCGCCACTGCGAAAACTATCCAGGGCTCGATCGCGACTACTACCGGATTGCCGTGCGTACCGAGGCGGAGAACCGCCGGTTTATTGACGCGCTGACTCACGTTTTACAAGGCTAAGGCGATGGACTATTTCCCGATTTTTTGCAACCTGAAGGGGAAACGCTGCCTGATCGTCGGTGGCGGGCAGGTGGCGACGCATAAGGCGAAGGGGCTGCTGGCCGCCGGGGCGATGCTGCATCTGGTTGCGCCCACCCTGACGCCGGAACTCGCCAGCCTGCACGCGAGCGGTGACATCGAGTGGTTTCCGGCGACGTTTTCGTCGCAGTATCTGCAGTCGTGCTGGCTGGTCATTGCCGCGACCAGCGATCCGCAGGTGAACCGTCAGGTCGCCGCAGCCGCCAGCGCGGAGCGTATCTTTTGCAATGTCACGGACGATCCTTCGACTGCCACCTTTATCTCACCGGCCATAATCGACCATTCGCCGGTCATTATTGCGCTGAGCTGCGGGGGCAACGCGCCGGTGTACAGCAAGATCCTCAAAGCGCATGTCGCCGCCCACCTTCCTCCGGGCATGCGGGAAAGCGTGCGGCTGGCGGGGACGCTGCGTGAACGGATTAATCGCGCATGCGGTGACCGGGAGCGCAAGCGTGCATTTTGGGCCGCGTTCTTCCGGCATGCTCCGCTGCAGCAGGCTTTAGCGCAGGAGCACGAGCAAGAGGTCAGGCAGCAGGTCGAGTGGCTCATTCAGTACAGGCTGCTGTCAGAGTAGCGTCACGCCGCCTTTTACCATCCGCAGCAGGTGTTGTTCAGGCCAGTGGCGGGTGAGCTGTTTTTTTACCAGCAGCCATTTCACATAATCGACATCGTCTTTATTTCTGTCCAGCATCAGACCCACGACGCTACCGCTGTGCGCCACGTTCACCCCGTAAATATCGCACTCCTCCACCAGTGAGAGCAGTGCGTCAAAATCCGGTTTAGGCAACAGCGTCTGGCTGGCGATGGCGCTGAGGGTGGCCGCTTCGCCCATCCGATAAGGGTTTTGCGTTATGCAGGACTCCTGGACTTTTCCCCACGCGCGTTCCAGCGCTGGCGCACCGGCCAGTAGCCCCGCCTGACGCGGGATGCGGTGGTAATCTGCCGTACGCAGCGTTTGCGGACTTTCCAGAACGAGCAGGTCGAGAGCGGGCTGGGCGTGGCAGGCGATCTGCGTGGAAGCGTCGTTATGGTCGAAAAGGGTCAACTGGCGAAACACGGTGCTGTCGGTGGGTTCGAGCGAAACACAAAGCGTTGCCAGCGTGCTTTCGTCGAGCTGACGTCCCAGATGGTGGGCGGTGGCGACGGCGGTGGCGGCGATATCCGCGGTGCTGCTGGCCATCCCTTTGGCAACCGGGATGGTCGAGTGCACGTCAATGCGGATATCCTGGCTTAGCTGCGCCGGATAATGCCAGTGCTGCAACAATCGCTCGACCATCGCGCGCGACAGCGGGCGTTCATCCGCCACGGGTGAGCCGTGGCTCACCTCAACGGTGCTGTACCATTCGACAGGGCAGGAGACCAGCTTCTCACTGCCCAAAATCCAGCCCTGGATAAGCTCACCGCACGACGCGGGGCATTGCGCAACAGCCACGTTTCCACCTTACTGGTCAGAAATTTCTGGAGCATAGTGTCATGAGGATATTCCTCTTACCTTGATATACCGCAAATTCCGACCTGGATAGTCTCCATATTATTTTGCGATCCTGCTGAACGCGTAATGCATCAATGAAATCACACTGACTTACGTTGGGCAGCAATATTATGTTTTTGCCGGGCTTTAATATCCTGATGAATTTTGATCACAATAAAATGAAAAAATATCAAGTAGTGCAATAACTTGTCATAGAACAATAAATATTGAGATTTTAAGCGTGATTATCTTTGCTTTTTATTTTTTGTGATAAAACGTTGAGTTATTGAGAAAGGCGTCAATTATTCTGGCGCCACGTTTTACTCAGCATGGTTTTCATTTGCGGTTAAGTAATTGCCTAAGGTGAATTGAAACGCCGTAAATAGCATTGCTGTTTTGAGAACGAACTCTTTCTCATAATGTAAGCCGACAGGTTTTGCCACATTTGTGGCAGGGAAGGGGGTGACAATCCCCCGCAGCCCCCGCTGCTGTGATGCTGACGACCCCGTAATGACCACTGATCGCGAGATTGGGAAGGACGGGCGAGGAGGACGCTAAGCCAGAAGACCTGCCTGTCGGGAACGTTCAACAACTTCGGTGGGAAGTGGGTTGTACTGATGCATCATACAGTCGAAAGACTGGGACGACGTGTATCTATACCTCCCAACCACCCTGGACAGGATCGGGGTCATGGCGGCAAAGCAGTACGCGTTTGTTCTGGCAGGTACCGGAAGCGGTTGTGGTAAAACCACGGTGACGCTTGGCCTGTTGAGTCTGTTAAAACAGCGTGGATTACGCGTCCAGCCGTATAAAGTGGGCCCTGACTATCTTGATACCGGCTGGCATACCAAAGTCAGCGGCACCTCCTCCCGCAACCTCGACAGCTTCATGCTTCCTGAGCCAATACTCAACGCGCTGTTTTGCGAGCATATGCAGCAGGCGGATATCGCGGTCATTGAAGGCGTGATGGGGCTGTATGACGGCTATGGCACCGATCCGAACTATTGCAGCACCGCCGCGATGGCAAAACAGCTGGGCTGTCCGGTGGTTCTGCTGGTGGACGGCAAGGCGGTTTCTACGTCGATTGCCGCGACCGTAATGGGCTTTCAGCGGTTCGATCCTACCCTCAGTATTGCCGGGGTGATTGTCAATCGCGTCAACAGCGAATCACATTTTCAGCTGCTCAAAACGGCCATTGAGCACTACTGCACGCTACCCGTTCTGGGCTATGTGCCGCACGTTGAGGGCGTCGGGTTGCCCGAACGCCATCTTGGGTTGGTCACCGCCCGGGAGTCGACCGCGGACCCGCAGACCTGGCAAAATTTTGCCGCCATTCTCGAACGTACGCTGGATATCGAACAACTTCTCGCGCTCAGCCAGATGGCGTCGCTGCCGCAGGGCGCCTGGCCCGTGCGCCCTGACGGAGACGCCGGGCGCGGGTTAACGCTCGCGATGGCCGATGACGAGGCCTTCAACTTCTATTACCCGGATAACATCACGCTGCTTGAACGTTCCGGGGTCGACATTATCCGCTTTAGCCCGCTGCGCGATAGCCGCTTACCTGACTGCCAGATGGTCTGGCTCGGGGGCGGTTACCCGGAGCTGCATGCGGCACGGCTTGCGGAAAACACCGCGATGCTCGCCAGCCTGCGGGAGGCGCATCGTCGCGGGGTGGCGATCTACGCCGAGTGCGGTGGGCTGATGTACCTCGGCAGCACGCTGGAAGATAGCGAGGGGGTCACCCACCGGATGGCCAATATTATCCCCGGCCACAGCAGGATGGGTAAACGGCTGACCCGTTTTGGCTATTGTGAGGCGCAGGCGCGCCAGCCCACGCTGCTGGCCGATAGCGGGGAGGTGCTGCGTGGGCATGAGTTTCACTATTCCGACTTCTCCCCCCAAACCCCTGCGGTACTGGCGTGCCGCAAAGTGCGTGATGGCGTGACGATGCAGGAATGGGCGGGGGGCTGGCAGGTTGGCAACACGTTCGCAAGCTACCTGCACCTCCACTTTGCCCAACGCCCCACGATGCTCAGCCGCTGGCTGACGGCGGCGAGGGGGGCGCTATGACCCTGATGGCATGGTGCGTCGCGTGGCTGCTCGATGTCATCATCGGCGACCCGCAACACTGGCCGCATCCGGTGCGCTGGATAGGCAACCTGATCAATGCGGTGCAGCGGGGTGTTCGCCGCTGCTGCCATAGCGACGCGGCGTTACGCATTGGCGGCGGCGTCATGTGGCTGGCCGTCGTGGGGCTGACCTGGGGCATAGCCTGGGGCGTGCTGGCGTTCGGACGGTGGGTGCATCCCTGGCTGGGCTGGGCGATTGAGGTGTGGATGATATTTACCGTGCTGGCCGGGCGCAGTCTGGCAAACGCCGCGCGGGACGTTGAACGCCCGCTGCGGGCAGGCGACCTTGATGAAAGCCGCGAAAAGCTCTCCTGGATAGTGGGGCGCGATACCTCTCAGCTTCAGCCGGAACAGATCAACCGGGCGGTGGTGGAGACCGTCGCGGAGAACACGGTCGACGGCGTTATCGCCCCGCTGTTCTTCCTCCTGCTGGGCGGCGCGCCGCTGGCGATGGCCTATAAGGCGGTGAATACCCTCGATTCAATGGTGGGCTACAAGCATGAAAAATACCGCGCGATCGGCATGGTCAGCGCCCGTATGGATGACGTGGCGAACGCTATCCCCGCGCGCCTGAGCTGGCTCTTACTGAGCGTTGCGGCGTGGCTATGCCGCGAGGATCCCTCCCGCGCGCTGCGCGTCGGCTGGCGCGACCGCTACAACCACAGCAGCCCCAACTGCGCGTGGGCTGAAGCAACGGTTGCCGGTGCGCTGGGCATCCGGCTTGGCGGACCCAACACCTATTTTGGCCAGCGCGTGGAAAAGCCGTGGATCGGCGACGCGCTGCGCCCGATTGCGGTAGACGACATTTCCCGAACGATTCGACTGATGTGGGTTTCCTCCACCCTGGCGCTGGCGCTGTTTATCGCAGCACGCTGGCTGATGGCTGGCGCGGCCTGAGGACAAAAGACAATGCAATACATCCAGCAACCCCAGGCGATTGAAGCCAAAAGTTTCGACATCATTGGCGAAATCATTCGCGAAACGCGGCCGGAGTACCGGTTCGCCAGCCCGCTGCATGAGGCGATCGTCAAGCGGGTGATCCATACCACCGCAGATTTTGACTGGCTGGATATTCTCTGGTTTTCAGATGACGCGCTGGAGCAGCTTTGCGCGGCGCTCCGTCGCCCGTCCGTTATCTATACCGATACCACGATGGCGCTCTCCGGGATCAACAAAACGCTGCTGTCCACATTCGGGGGCGAATGCCGCTGCTATATCAGCGACCCGCGGGTGGTGGCGCAGGCAAAGGCCCAGGGAATCACCCGCTCGATGGCGGCCGTGGATATCGCGGTGACGGAAGAGAGCGAGAAGATCTTTGTCTTTGGCAATGCGCCCACGGCGCTGTTTCGCCTGCTTGAGCATGATGTTGCCGTCAGCGGCGTGGTGGGCGTCCCGGTGGGGTTTGTGGGGGCGGCGGAATCGAAAGAGGCGCTGACGCACAGCCATCTGCCCGCGATTGCGGCACTCGGGCGCAAAGGCGGCAGCAATGTGGCGGCGGCGATTGTGAACGCCATGCTCTATTACCTGCAGGGGGCGCGATGAGCGATTCCACCTTCGATGCCCCGGTATGGCA
>NZ_QPFW01000128.1:0-8305 GCF_008122455.1 Enterobacter sp. C6 | reverse complement strand
GTGCCCTCACCCCGGCCCTCTCCCACAGGGAGAGGGAGAAAAACGGAGCCTGGCTTAGCGCTGGGCTTTTTTTTTTACGCAAAAAAAAGCGGACCACGGGGTCCGCAAAAGTTCACGTTGGCTTTAGTTGTTCGAGTTTTGAGAGAAACTCGCTGACGGTGCGGGGACGTCAAGGGTCAAACACGTGCCGCCTCGTCTATGTGGTGTATTATTCAACAGAATGCTTGATAGGGATAATCGTTCGTTGCTATGCTATCTATCGCCATGAACTATCGTGGCGACGGAGGATGAATAATGAATATTCGTGATCTTGAATACCTGGTAGCGTTAGCCGAGCATCGTCACTTTCGCCGCGCGGCAGATTCCTGTCACGTCAGCCAGCCCACGCTGAGTGGCCAGATCCGCAAGCTGGAAGACGAGCTGGGCGTGATGCTGCTGGAGCGCACCAGTCGTAAGGTTCTGTTCACACAGGCAGGTCTTCTGCTGGTGGATCAGGCGCGCACCGTGCTGCGCGAGGTCAAAGTGCTCAAGGAAATGGCAAGCCAGCAGGGGGAGGCGATGTCCGGCCCGCTGCATATTGGCCTGATCCCAACCGTTGGCCCGTACCTGTTGCCGCACATCATTCCGATGCTGCACCAGACGTTCCCGAAACTCGAAATGTACCTGCACGAAGCGCAAACCCATCAGCTGCTGGCGCAGTTAGATAGCGGCAAGCTCGACTGCGCCATTCTGGCACTGGTAAAAGAGAGTGAAGCCTTTATTGAAGTGCCGCTGTTCGATGAGCCGATGATGCTGGCGATCTATGAAGATCACCCGTGGGCGAACCGCGATCGCGTGCCGATGGCCGATCTGGCGGGTGAAAAGCTGCTGATGCTGGAAGATGGCCACTGCCTGCGCGACCAGGCGATGGGCTTCTGCTTCGAAGCGGGTGCGGATGAGGATACCCATTTCCGCGCAACCAGCCTGGAAACGCTGCGTAACATGGTCGCGGCGGGAAGCGGTATAACGCTGCTGCCTGCGCTGGCCGTGCCGCGCGAGCGTAAGCGTGATGGCGTGGTCTATTTGCCGTGCATCAAGCCGGAGCCGCGTCGCACTATCGGCCTGGTATATCGTCCGGGTTCACCGCTGCGCAGCCGCTATGAGCAGCTGGCAGAGGCCATCCGTGGTTCGATGGATGGCCATTTCGACAGCGCGTTAAAACAGGCGGTTCAGGCCGTTTAGTGCCGCTACCCGGTAGGCTTCCGCCATGGTCGGGTAGTTAAAGGTGGTGTTAACGAAGTACTCAATGGTGTTACCACCACCTTTCTGCTCCATTATCGCCTGTCCGATATGAATGATTTCCGCGGCGCGTTCACCAAAGCAGTGAATGCCGAGGATCTCTTTCGTCTCGCGATGGAACAGAATTTTCAGCGTACCCACGCTCATCCCCACGATTTGCGCCCGCGCCAGATGTTTAAACTGCGCACGACCCACCTCGTAAGGCACCTTCATAGACGTCAGCTGCTGCTCGGTTTTCCCTACGGAACTGATTTCCGGGATGGTGTAGATGCCCGTCGGGATATCTTCAATCAGATGCGCCGTCGCTTCGCCTTTTACCAGCGCCTGAGCCGCAATGCGTCCCTGGTCGTAAGCGGCTGAGGCCAGGCTTGGGTAGCCAATCACGTCGCCGACCGCGTAAACGTGCGGCAGGGCGGTCTGATACATGCTGTTGACCTTCAGCTGACCGCGGCTGTCGGTCTCAAGGCCGATATTTTCCAGCTGCAGGGAATCGGTGTTGCCGGTTCGGCCGTTGGCGTACAGCAGGCAGTCTGCTTTCAGCTTCTTGCCGGACTTCAGGTGCATGATCACCCCGTCGTCACAGCCTTCGATCTTCTCGTACTCTTCGTTGTGGCGAATCACCACGCCGCTGTTCCAGAAGTGGTAGGAGAGCGAATCTGACATTTCCTGATCGAGGAACGCCAGCAGGCGGTCGCGGGTGTTGATCAGGTCAACTTTGACGTCCATTCCGCGGAAGATCGACGCATATTCGCAGCCGATGACCCCTGCGCCATAGATAATGACGTGGCGGGGTTCATGGTGCAGGCTCAGAATCGAGTCGCTGTCGTAGACGCGCGGGTGCGAGAAGTCCACGTCGGCCGGATGGTAAGGACGTGAGCCGCAGGCAATTACAAATTTTTCAGCCGTGATGGTTTCAACCGACCCGTCGTGGCATTCGAGTGCCAGAGTGTGTTCATCCACAAAATGCGCGTTGCCCTGCAAAATTTCGCAGTGGTTACGCTCATAAAACCCCTGACGCATACGCGTCTGCTGGTTAATGACGGTATCCGCGTGATTCAGGATGTCGGCAAAAGATGAACGAAGAAGTCGGGAATGGTCGCTGTAAAGAGGGTTCTGGTTAAATTCGATAATGCGGCTAACGGCGTGGCGGAGGGCTTTCGAAGGGATGGTGCCCCAGTGGGTGCAACCGCCGCCGACATTATGGTAGCGCTCGATGACCGCTACTCTGGCTCCCTGTTTCACCAGACCCATAGCAGCGCCTTCGCCGCCGGGGCCGGAACCAATAACTATTGCGTCGTAATCGTAGGAATGTGGCATGGCAAGGCTTACCTGTTCTTATACATAAAAGCAACAGAATCATAACATCATTGCCAGAGTAACCCAATTATCGTTGTGCTTTTTTCCGGCAGTGGAGCACAAACCGCACGTAAACAATCATTCACAAAGCCAGGCAAACAGATTAATTTTATTCTCTGGTATAGTGCCATCAGGCCTTTGGAAGGATTCAACTATCGTGATGGGCGTAAGAGCACAACAAAAAGAGAAAACCCGGCGTTCGCTGGTGGAAGCCGCATTCAGTCAACTGAGTGCCGAGCGGAGTTTTGCCAGTTTGAGCCTGCGCGAAGTCGCACGCGAGGCCGGGATTGCGCCAACGTCCTTCTATCGTCACTTCCGTGATGTGGATGAACTGGGCCTGACCATGGTCGACGAGAGCGGCCTGATGCTGCGTCAGCTGATGCGCCAGGCGCGTCAGCGTATCGCCAAAGGGGGCAGCGTGATCCGCACCTCCGTATCGACCTTTATGGAATTTATCGGCAACAATCCCAACGCGTTTCGTCTGCTTCTGCGCGAGCGTTCGGGCACATCGGCAGCGTTTCGTGCCGCCGTCGCGCGCGAAATTCAGCACTTCATCGCGGAACTTGCCGACTATCTTGAACTCGAAAACCATATGCCGCGTGCGTTTACTGAAGCACAGGCCGAGGCGATGGTGACGATTGTATTCAGCGCGGGTGCCGAAGCGCTGGACGTCAGCATTGAACAACGCAAGCAGCTCGAAGAGCGACTGGTATTACAGCTCAGGATGATCTCCAAAGGCGCGTACTACTGGTATCGCCGTGAACAAGAGAAACTGGCACATCAAACCGAAGAGTGAAGGTGAGTAATGAAACAGTCAGGTCAGGATAAAGGGACGCTGTTGCTGGCATTGATCGCTGGCTTATCCATTAATGGTACGTTTGCCGCTATTTTTAGCTCAATCGTGCCGTTTTCGATTTTCCCGCTTATTGCGCTGGTGCTGACGGTGTACTGCCTGCATCAACGTTACCTGAACCGCACCATGCCGGTGGGGTTACCGGGGCTGGCCGCCGCCTGCTTTATTCTGGGCGTATTGCTGTACAGCACCGTGGTTCGCGCGGAATATCCGGATATCGGCTCTAACTTCTTCCCTGCGGTACTGTCTGTGGCGCTGGTGTTCTGGATTGGCTCGCGCATGCGTAGCCGTAAGAGCCAGTTACCAGAGTAAAGGGTTTTGTCATTGTAGGCCGGATAAGCGAAGCGTCATCCGGCTTTTTTGGCAGGTGGCGCTTCGCTTACCTGCCCTACAAGGCCACATTACTTCGCCGTGAGCAGTACACCGCACTCCATATGGTGCGTATACGGGAACTGATCGAACAGCGCCAGACGTTCAATATTGTGCGTCTGGCCTAATGTTTCGAGATTCTTGCACAGCGTCTCCGGGTTACAGGAAATGTACAAAATACGCGGGTACGCCTGCACCATCTTCTCTGTTTCGCTGTCCAGGCCACTGCGCGGCGGGTCGACAAAAATCGTCTCACACTGGTAGCTCTTCAGATCGATCCCTTCCAGGCGGTTAAACTGGCGAACGCCGTTCATGGCCTGGGTAAACTCTTCAGCGGCCATGCGAATGATCTGCACGTTGTCGATATGGTTAGCGGCAATGTTGTACTGCGCGGCGGCCACCGACGGCTTGGCGATTTCCGTTGCCAGCACGCGATCGAAGTTACGCGCCAGCGCCAGCGAGAAGTTGCCGTTACCGCAGTAGAGCTCAAGCAGATCGCCCGTTGACCCTTCCGTCGCCTTCAGCGCCCACTCCAGCATCTGCACGTTCATCGCGGCGTTCGGCTGGGTGAAGCTGTTCTCGACCTGACGGTAAACCATCTCTCTACCCGCTACCGGCAGGCGCTCGTCGATGTAGTCCTGATCCAGCATGATTTTGGTTTTGGTCGCGCGGCCAATCAGGTGAACGTTGATGTTCTGCGCACGCAGCGCATCGCGTAGCGCTTCCGCCTGCTCGCGCCACTCGTCGTTAAGCGCTTTGTGATACAGCAGAGAGACAATCGCCTGATTGCTTTGCGTGGTCAGGTAGTCAATCTGGAAAAGCTTGTTACGCAGTACCGGATTGTTACGCACACCGTCCATTATCAGCGTCATTAACTGGTTAATGAGCTCGCTCGCCGCCGGAAAGCTGTCCACGCGGATACGGGATTTTGTCTGCTGATCGAAAATGATGTGGTACAGGTCGTCACCGTCGTGCCAGATGCGGAACTCGGCGCGCATGCGGTAGTGGCTGACAGGAGAGCGGAACACCTCGGGAACGGGCGCGTTGAAAGGCGTCATCATACTTTGCAGGCGGACAACTTTCTCTGCCAGCTGCGCGTCGTACTGTTCTGTCGGGAGGTGTTCTGGGGTCATGATGCGTCCTGAGTGATAAAGAATTACGCGGCGATTGTAGGTATTGTTCAGGGGATGTCCAGATTTAATGGCCAATAGCTGTCTGGACATCCATACGTGTCTAATTGTAGCATTCTGTTTCCGGTCTCCTGAGAGTGAAAAGGGAATCCAGTGTAAATCTGGAGCTGACGCGCAGCGGTAAAGACTGGCGGGATGAGCGTTGTAGACACTGTGAAAATGGGAAGTCTTCATCCTTATATAGCCACCTAGCCCGAAGACCTGCCGGGATCACGTCGCATTTGGTTTCATCATCGCGTGCTATCGATGAGGCCTGCGGCATCCTTCTTATATTGTGGATGCTTTAACAATGATTAAAAAAGTATCGCTGTTGACGGCGTTGTCCGTCACGGCATTTTCGGGCTGGGCGCAGGACAGCGCCGACTCGTTGGTGGTGACGGCAAATCGTTTTGAACAACCGGCAAAAACTGTTCTGGCACCGACGTCCGTCGTGACGCGTGAAGACATTGAGCGCTGGCAGGCAAAGAGCGTGGTGGAAATCATGTCACGTCTGCCTGGCGTGGATATCGCGCAAAGCGGTGGAATGGGCTCGAACTCTTCGACTTTTATTCGCGGAACGGAATCTCGCCATGTGCTGGTGCTGGTTGACGGTATTCCTTTGAATAACGCCGGGATCAGCAATGTTCCCGATCTGAGTCAAATCCCGACCTCGCTGATTCAGCGTATTGAGTACATCCGTGGTCCGCGTTCAGCCCTGTATGGCTCCGACGCGATTGGTGGCGTGATTAACATCATTACCGGACGTGATAAGCCGGGTACAGAAATCTCAGCGGGCGTTGGCTCTAAGGGTTACCAGACCTATGATGGCGCTTTCCAGCAGGTGCTGGATAAAACCAAAATCACCATGGCGGGTAACTACACCTATACCCGGGGTTTTGACATCGCCGCAAAAGATGCGCCGCGCCAGCCTGACCGCGATGGCTTTATGAGTAAATCGCTGTACGGCTCCGTGGAACAGCAGATTACCGACAGCGTGAGCGGCTTCTTCCGTGGCTTTGGTTATGACAACCGCACCGCGTATGACGGTTACGATCACTACGACGCCAACTTTATGGTGGATGGACGACCTGATACTCGCCAGCTCTACAGCCAGAACTGGGATACCGGTCTGCGTTACAACCAGGGGATTTTCCAGTCACAGCTGGTGGCGGGCTATGGTCGCAGTAAAGATCAGAACTATGATCCGAAGAAAGGGCGTTACGCTGATTCCGCCACCATGGATGACGTGAAGCAGTACACCACCCAATGGCTCAACACCGTAGAAGTCGGTCACGGCAACATTGGCGCAGGTCTGGACTGGCAAAAGCAGAAGACCCAGGCTGGAACGGGCTATCTGGAGAAAGGTTACGAGCAACGCAATACCGGCGTGTTTGTTTCGGCGATGCAGCAGTTCAGCAGCGTGACGCTTGAAGCGGCGGCGCGTAATGACGATAACTCTAACTTCGGCAACCATGGCACGTGGCAAACCAGCGCAGCGTGGGAGTTTGTGGAGGGCTATCGCGTCATTGCCTCCTACGGTACCGCTTTTAAAGCACCGACCATGAGCCAAATCCACAGTGCCTCTTACGGTAATCCGGACCTTAAACCGGAGGAGAGTAAGCAGTGGGAAGGGGGCTTTGAAGGCCTGACGGGACCGGTCAACTGGCGTATCACCGGTTATCGCAATGACATTGATAATCTTATTAGCAGCGATCCGCATACGTATCGTTACTACAACGTTGACGAAGCACGTATTAAAGGTGTGGAAGCGACGGCACAGTTCGATACTGGCCCGGTCGGACATCAGATTTCCTATGATTATGTCGACCCGCGTAATGCCAAAACCAACGAAGTACTGGCCCGTCGTTCTAAGCAGCAGGTTAAGTACCAGCTTGACTGGCAGGTATGGGATCTCGACTGGAACCTTGCCTACCGTTATCTGGGCACTCGCTATGATGTCGCGATTGATCCAGACACCTATTCGTCAGAACGCGTGAAAATGGGCGGTGTTAGTCTGTGGGATGTCGCAGTTTCGTATCCTGTCACCTCACATCTCACAGTTCGTGGTAAAATAGCCAATCTGTTCGATAAAGATTACGAGACAGTTTATGGCTACCAAACTGCAGGACGGGAATACACCTTGTCTGGCAGCTACACCTTCTAATCCGCGTCCCACCGTGCTGGTGTTTGATTCCGGCGTCGGTGGGCTTTCGGTCTATGATGAGATTCGGCATCTTCTGCCGGATCTCCATTACATCTACGCCTTCGATAACGTCGCTTTCCCGTACGGGGAAAAGAGCGAAGATTTTATTGTTGAGCGTGTGGTGGAAATCGTCACTGCGGTACAAAAGCGCTATCCCCTTGCGCTGGCCGTCATCGCCTGTAATACGGCGAGCACCGTTTCTCTTCCCGCCCTGCGTGAAAAATTCCAGTTCCCGGTTGTGGGCGTCGTTCCTGCAATAAAGCCTGCCGCGCGTCTGACGGCGAACGGCATTGTGGGCTTGCTGGCCACGCGAGGTACGGTAAAGCGTCCTTATACCCGCGAGCTGATCGACCGTTTTGCCAACGAATGCCAGATAGCGATGCTGGGTTCGGCTGAGCTGGTGGAGATGGCTGAAGCGAAGCTGCATGGCAAGGCGGTATCACTCGAGGAGCTGCGTCGTATTCTTCGTCCGTGGCTGCGGATGCCCGAACCTCCGGATACCGTTGTGCTGGGCTGTACCCACTTCCCGCTATTACAGGAAGAGCTATTGGAGGTGCTGCCGGAGGGGACGCGCCTGGTGGATTCCGGTGCGGCTATTGCCCGTCGTACGGCCTGGTTGCTGGAGCATGAAGCACCCGATGCGAAATCTAACGATGCGAATATCGCGTTTTGTATGGCTATCACGAAAGAGACTGAGCAACTTTTACCCGTTTTACGCCGTTATGGCTTTGAAACGCTCGAAAAACTGGCGCTGTAGCACGGTTTTGAGCAAAAAAGAGACGGTTGAAAGTTTTTTTTAAAAGAGGGGTTGTCAACGTCTGAGAACTCCCTATAATGCGCCTCCACTGACACGGAACAACGGCTTACAGGCCGCCGGGTTAGCGGGGTTCAGAGATGAACGCCAGCAGAGAAAAGCGAAAATAATCACTTGACTCTGAATGAGGAAAACGTAATATACGGGACCTCGCAACGGTGAGCTTAACGCCGCGTTGCAACTGCTCTTTAACAATTTATCAGACAATCTGTGTGGGCACTCAAAGTGACATGGATTCTTAACGTCCTCGGACGAAAAATGAA
>NZ_QPFW01000127.1:0-8001 GCF_008122455.1 Enterobacter sp. C6 | reverse complement strand
GCCTGAGCGTCACGCTTCTGGAACGCCATGATATCGCTACGGGCGCAACCGGGCGTAACCACGGCCTGCTGCACAGCGGCGCGCGGTATGCGGTCACCGACGCTGAATCCGCGCGCGAATGTATTGCTGAAAACCAGATCCTCAAGCGTATCGCCCGCCACTGCATTGAGCCGACCGACGGCCTCTTTATTACCCTTCCCGAAGATGATCTCGCCTTTCAGGACACCTTTATTACCGCCTGCAGCGCCGCGGGCATTCAGGCTGAGGCCCTGGATCCGGCGCTGGCGCGGCGGCTGGAACCGTCGGTTAACCCGGCGCTTATCGGCGCGGTGAAGGTCCCTGACGGCACCGTCGATCCGTTCCGCCTGACCGCCGCCAATATGCTGGACGCCCGCGAGCATGGTGCGCGTATTCTGACCGGGCACGAAGTGACCGGGCTTATCCGCGAGGGGAATCGCATCTGCGGCGTGCGGATCCTTGATACGCAATATAACGAACACAGCGAGCTGTATGCCGCCGTTGTGGCCAACGCGGCGGGGATCTGGGGGCAGCGCATCGCGGAATACGCGGACCTGTCGGTGCGCATGTTCCCGGCGAAAGGCTCGCTGCTGATCCTCGACCACCGCATCAATAACCACGTGATCAACCGCTGCCGCAAGCCGTCTGATGCCGATATCCTCGTCCCGGGCGACACCATTTCGTTAATCGGTACCACCTCAACGCACGTGGACTACAGCGAGATCGACTACAACCGCGTGACCGCCGAAGAGGTCGACATCCTGCTGCGCGAAGGAGAAAAACTGGCCCCGGTGATGGCCCAGACGCGTATTCTGCGCGCCTACGCGGGCGTGCGTCCGCTGGTCGCCAGCGATAACGACCCGAGCGGGCGTAACGTCAGCCGGGGCATCGTGCTGCTCGATCACGCCGAACGCGACGGCATGGACGGGTTTATCACCATCACCGGCGGCAAGCTAATGACCTACCGCCTGATGGCCGAGTGGGCGACCGATGCCGTCTGCCGCAAGCTGGGCAATACCGAACGGTGCGTGACGGCAGAACAAGCCCTGCCCGGCTCGCGTCAGTCCACCGAAAAAACGCTGCAAAAAATTATCTCCCTGCCCGCACCGCTGCGCGGTTCCGCTATTTACCGCCACGGCGACAGAACGCCACAGTGGCTCGGTGAAGGAAGATTGAGCCGCAGCCTGGTGTGCGAGTGCGAAGCCGTCACCGCCGGTGAGGTGCAGTACGCGGTGGAGAATCTGACGGTCAACAGCCTGCTCGATCTTCGCCGCCGCACCCGCGTCGGAATGGGCACCTGTCAGGGCGAGCTGTGCGCCTGTCGTGCCGCCGGTCTGCTGCAGCGTTTTCACACCACCACCGCCACCCAGTCGCTCGATCAGCTCAGCGCGTTTTTAAACGAGCGCTGGAAAGGCATTCAGCCTGTCGCCTGGGGCG
Source organism: Enterobacter sp. C6 (assembly GCF_008122455.1). Lineage (NCBI taxonomy): Bacteria > Pseudomonadati > Pseudomonadota > Gammaproteobacteria > Enterobacterales > Enterobacteriaceae > Enterobacter > Enterobacter sp. C6. The sequence continues at coordinate 6,546 of NZ_QPFW01000127.1, read as the reverse complement.
ATGCCCTGCGCGAAAGCGAATTTACCCGCTGGGTCTACCAGGGGCTTTGCGGTCTTGAGAAGGAGCAACGCGATGAAATTTGATACCGTAATCGTCGGCGGCGGGCTGGCAGGCCTGCTCTGCGGCATCAAACTCACGAAGCAGGGGCTGCGCTGCGCCATTATCACCCGGGGCCAGAGCGCCCTGCACTTCTCGTCGGGCTCGCTGGATCTGGTGGACGAAGCGTACCGCGATAAGCTGCCGCCGGAGCACCCGTATCACCTGATTGGCGCGCAGCATATTGACCGCTTTGCGCTGGAAACCGAAGCGCTGCTGGCGGACTGCGGCGCGCGTCTGCAGGGCAGCGCCCGGCTCAATCACCAGCGCGTTACGCCGCTCGGCACCCTGCGTTCCGCGTGGCTCAGCCCGGAGGAGGTGCCCATTGCCCCCATTCGCGCGGGACGTGTGCGGGTGGTAGGGATTAGCGGCTTTCTGGATTTCCAGCCCCATCTCGCAGCGGCGTCGCTCTGTCGCCAGGGCGTTAACGCGGAAACGGCAGAGATAGAGCTGCCCGAGCTTGATGTCCTGCGCGATAACCCGAGCGAGTTTCGCGCGGTGAATATTGCCCGTTTTCTTGATAACGAGGACAAATGGCCGCTGCTGTATGACGCGCTCAGGCCGCTCGGCGAAACCTGCGATGCCCTGCTGATGCCCGCCTGCTTCGGTTTACGCGACAACCGGCTCTGGCGCTGGCTCTCGGATCGTCTGCCCTGCTCGCTCGGCCTGCTGCCCACGCTACCCCCGTCCGTGCCGGGCATTCGCCTGCATACCCAGCTCCAGCGTCAGTTTGTCGCGCAGGGCGGCGTGTGGATGGCGGGTGATGAGGTGAAAAAAATCACCCTGACCGACGGCGCGGTGAGCGAAATCTGGACGCGCAACCACGACGATATTCCGCTTCGCGCCCGCTATACGGTGCTGGCAAGCGGCAGCTTCTTCAGCAACGGACTGCTGAGCAGCCGGGAGGGCATCCGGGAAGCCATTATGGGGCTGGATGTTCGCCAGCGTGCCTCACGCGCGGACTGGTATCAGAGTGATTTCTTCTCGCCGCAGCCCTGGCAACAGTTCGGCGTGATTGTCGATAACCAGCTGCATCCGCAGCTTTCCGGTAAACCCGTCAGGAATCTCTTTGCCATCGGCTCGCTGCTGGGCGGGTACGATCCCATTGCCCAGGGATGCGGTGGCGGGGTCTGCGCCGTCACGGCGCTGTATGTGGCAGAGCAGATTAGCCAGCGCACGGAGGCTGAACAATGAACGATACCCGTTTTGAAAGCTGCATCAAATGCACGGTGTGTACCACCGTCTGCCCGGTCAGCGGCGTTAACCCACGCTATCCCGGACCAAAGCAGGCCGGGCCGGACGGCGAGCGCCTGCGCCTGAAGGACGGCAAGCTGTACGATGAAGCGCTGAAATACTGCATTAACTGCAAACGCTGCGAAGTCGCCTGCCCGTCGGATGTGAAAATCGGCGATATCATTCAGCGCGCCCGGGCGCGCTACAGCACGCAAAAACCGACACTGCGCGATGCGATCCTGAGCCACACCGATCTGATGGGCAGCGTCTCGACGCCCTTTGCCCCCATCGTGAATGCCGCGACCGCTCTCAAACCGGTGCGTCAGTTGCTGGATGCCACGCTGAAGATAGACCATCACCGCAGCCTGCCGAAATATTCTCACGGCACCTTCCGCCGCTGGTACAAATCCGTCGCGGCGCAACAGGCGCAGTACGCCGACCAGGTGGCCTTTTTCCACGGCTGCTATGTGAACTACAACCACCCGCAGCTGGGTAAAGATCTGCTGAAGGTGCTGAACGCCATGGGCACGGGCGTTCAGTTACTGAACAAAGAGAAGTGCTGCGGCGTACCGCTAATTGCCAACGGGTTTACCGATAAAGCGCGCAGGCAGGCTCAAAGCAATGTCACCTCCCTGCGCGAAGCCATTGTCGATAAAGGTATTCCGGTGCTGGCGACCTCGTCCACCTGTACCTTCACCCTTCGCGATGAGTATCCGCATCTGCTGGACGTGGATAACACCGGCCTGCGCGAGCACATCGAGCTGGCGACACGCTTCCTGTGGCGCAAACTGGATAGCGGGCAGACGTTGCCGCTGGGGACATTACCGCTGAAAGTGGTCTATCACACGCCGTGTCACATGGAAAAAATGGGCTGGTCGCTCTATACGCTTGAGCTGCTGCGGCTTATTCCAGGCCTGGAGCTGACGGTGCTGGATTCGCGCTGCTGCGGGATTGCGGGGACCTACGGCTTTAAGCGTGAAAACTACGAAACGTCACAGGCGATTGGCGCCCCGCTGTTCCGTCAGATTGAAGAGAGCGGCGCGGATATCGTGGTAACGGACTGCGAAACCTGCAAGTGGCAGATTGAAATGTCCACCAGCAAGCGCTGTGAACATCCGATTACCCTGCTGGCGAAGGCGCTGGGCTGAACAGTGCCGGGGCGAAAGGCCCCGGCACAGGTTTTACTCGATGAACAGCGACTCGACCACATGGATCCAGCCGTGCTCGCTGGCAACCTCTTTACCATTCAGCCAGCGGCGCAGCATGTTCAACGCCATCATCGCGCAAACCTCCTGACGCACCGCCAGGCTATGGCGGGTGATGCTCATTTTAACCCGCAGCGCCCAGGTGCCTTCCGGCGTCGCCAGCGCGAAGTTAAGGTATTCTTCGTCCAGCCCCCCGACAAACAACGCCAGACCGGCAAAATGCTTCACCCTTCTCTCGGACGCCCAGCGGGCGGTCTGCGCCAGGGTCTCCTGCTGGAACGGCACCACTTCGCTGGCCAGCAGCGGCGCGTTGACGCGCGACAGCTGCAGCGCCAGCAGGCCACCGGTGAACTGCTCGCTTAAGGTCACGCTCAGCTGACGCGCCTGCAGATGCGTCGCAATCTGCGCGGGCAACCCTTCCGTACCTTCAAAGATCAGGCTTTCGCCCGCCACGCGCTGCACCTCTGGCCACAGGGCCAGCATCGCCTCTTTCTGTTCGGCCGGGCCTGTCAGCTTAAGTTCAATGATCGGCATGGAGGAGCGATAGCCCATGGACACGCCTGGCGGCAGCGGAAGATGATCGAGGCTCTGGGCCAGATCGCTTTCCGAGCGGCCAAAGGTGGTCAGACGCAGGCACAGCGGCGGTTCAGGCAGGGTAAAACGATCGCGAAGGCGCGGCAGGATCTGCTGCTCGACCATCACTTTAAATTCTGAGGGCACACCCGGCGTAAAGAACATCAGGCAGCGGTTCAGCTGCATAGCAAACCCGCACGCGGTACCCACCGGGTTATCGACCAGTTCAGCACTGGCGGGAATTTCAGCCTGTTTGCGGTTGCTTGGGGCCATGACGCGGCCACGTTCGGAGAAAAAGCGCTCCATCTGCGAAAGCCACGCCTCGTGCAGCACCAGCCCTTCGCCTTTTGCGGTCGCGGCGGCCAGGGCGCTGAGATCGTCACCGGTGGGGCCGAGTCCGCCGTTCACAATCAGCACGTCGCAGTGCTCGCTGCGCTCACGCAGAATAGCGACCAGCGACTCAAGATTGTCGCCTACGGTATTGCGGCGCGTTAACGGTAATCCTTGCTCAAAGAAAAGATCGGCAAGCCAGGCAGCATTGGTATCAATAATTTGTCCATGCAGCACTTCGTCGCCGGTGGATAACATCTCCACGTTAATCATTATGTTCTCCCGCTTATATGGTCAAAACACTATAGCGCAAACGCGGGGTGGAGAAGAGAGAAACTGGCGCGACAGAACGCCGCGCCGGAGTGATTAGAAACCTGCGCTAACGCCCACGTACGGGCCGTCGGCCAGCGCGTTGTCACGGTTGCCGTCTTTACCGGCCAGGTTCAGATAGCGGTAGCCAGCTTCGATGGTAATCGGACGCATGATGGTCCAGCGCGCACCGGCGTTGGCCTCTTCATAGCTTTCGATACCGCTCGAGAGGGAGTCCGGCGAATAGTAGTACTCACCAAACAGGCCGAAGCTGTCGCCAATTTTCCACTGCAGGCCGCCACCCACTGCCGCCGCGTACCCTTCATCACCGTCATTTGGGTTGGTATAGATGCCTTTACCGCCGACGGTCGCCAGGAATGGGCCAAGAGGAACGTTGAGACCCAGGCCGAGGCTGGCCGCGTCGCCGTCGTCATCGTTATGCGTCCAGCCGCCGGTCATCGCCAGACCGGATGTCTCGGTACCCATGCCAAAGCCCAGGTGGGTATAATCCTGACCCGCCGAGCCGTTAATGCTGATGGCGTTCGCCGCCGCCGATACAACCATCAGGCCGAAGCCCAGTAATGCCACTTTTTTCATTGTCGTGATCCCGCACAATTATTATAAAGAAGTCCCAAAACCGCGAGATTTTAACCGGAGTCTCCCGGGGATCAAGCACTCTGCGTGCGGCCGGTCAGTAGATTGTAACTATTTGAAACGGCTATTATCCCTTCAGCGATGCGTTCACCCACTGCTGCAGCGCGCGGCGTGAGACTTTGATGCCGCCATTTTTGAGTTCAGTCGGCAACAGCAGCCAGCGGACGGGTTGCTCAAAACGCGCGACCTTATCCCTGACCCAGTCGGGTAAGCAGGTGATATCCGTTCCCGGTTCGCACTCCACCACCGCCACCGGACGTTGCCCGAATTCAGCGTCGTCCAGCGGGACGATAAACACCTGGTTAACCTGCGGGTGCGTGGCGATAACGCGCTCCAGCGATTCCGGTTGGATCCCTTCTCCGCCGCTAAAAAAGAGGTTATCCATGCGGCCGAGGATCGTCAGACGGCCGTCATGCCATTCGCCGCGATCGCGTGTGGCGAACCAACCCTGCGCGTTGGTCAGCGGAATCATTTCGCCGTCTCGCCAGTAGCCTGAGGCCATGCTTTGCGCCCGGATCCAGACTTCACCGTTAACCACCTGCACCTCTCTGCCCGGCAGCGCACAGCCCACGTCCGGCTCGCCGTCCGCCTCTTTCGCACAAACGGTAGAGGCAAACTCGGTCAGACCGTAGCCGCAGAAGGTGCGTATATCCTGCTCTCGCGCCTGTTCGGTCAATTCAACAGGGATGGCCGCCCCGCCCAGCAGCACCGCTTTCAGTGCGACAGTCTGGTGGGTATTAAGCAGACGCCAAAGCTGGGTCGGCACCAGCGAGGCGTGGGTGCAGCCGCGCAACGCCTGCTCCAGAGGCTGTTTCTCGCGCACGGTTAACCGCGCGCCGGCCTGCAGCCAGCGCCATAAAATCCCCTGGCCGGAAACGTGGAACAGCGGCAGCGAAAGCAGCCAGTCATCGTCTTTACCGTAGGGCATCAGCGACAAAACACCGCGCGCGCTGGCGAGATGCGCCCCGCACGTATGCACCGCCGCTTTCGGTAGCCCGGTGGAGCCGGAGGTCAGCGTCATGGAGGCCAGCCGCGCCGGTTGCCACGCAGCGCAATACGCATCGACTGCCTCGTGCATGCGCAGGGCAGGAAGAGCGTCGTAGATGCCGTCCAGCACCAGCGCAAAGCACAGCGTCATCTGCGGAAGCAGCACGTCCAGCAGCGGGCGCGGAAGCTGCGGATTAGCGGGAAGAATACGCGCCCCGCACTGGAGGAGCGCCAGCCACGCCAGCAGGGTTTGCGGATGATTATGGGCCAGCAGCAGCACGCCGTTGCCCTCCTCCACGCCCTGCCGGTGAAACTCTGCCGCAAGCCGGTCGACGCGGGTGCACAGCTGCTGCCAGCTGAGCACCTCATCGTTCAGCCTGAGGGCCGGTTTATCAGCAGACAGCGCGCACCAGTGCCGCCACGGCCAGTCGGTAAAACTCATCGCAACGGCTCCAGCGCCTCGACGTCGAGGCACGGCAGCGCGCTGTCCGGCCACGGGCGGATAAGCTGAGCCTGCATCAGGTTCAGCGTGTCGAGGCCAGGAACCGTACCCGGCGTTAGCCAGGCGGCAATGCGCGCCAGCTGGGTCAGCCCAAGGCTGGACTCAATCGACGAGCTGATGACCGCCGTCAGCCCTGAGGCGTGCGCTGCTGCGACCTGCTCGCGCAACTTCGCCAGACTGCCGGTCAGCGTCGGTTTAATCACCACCGCGCTGACGCCGGGCTCGGCGACAAATTCAAAATCGTCCTCGCGCAGGCTTTCATCCCAGGCGATGGCAATCCCGGTTTCGCGGGCAAACGCGCGCGAATCGTCGCGGGTTTTGCACGGTTCTTCGAGGAAGGCAATGCGGCTGCGGTAGGCCGGGTTGACGTACTTTGCAAACTGCTGCGCCTTGAGCGGCGTCCAGGCGCGGTTGGCGTCCAGACGCAGATGCAGATCGGGGATCGCCTCCAGCAGCAGGTTGGCGACCATGCCGTCGCGCACCGCTTCATAGAGACCGACTTTAATTTTCGCCACCTTCTCGCCCGGCATGGCGGAGAGCAGCGCGAACAGCTCGTCAGGATCGCCCGTACAGAGCGGCGCCGCGCGGTAATTCCCCGCTTCCGGCAGGCTGCCGTCCAGCTCCGCCAGCGCGCAGCTGATACCAAAGGCCGCGGAA
>NZ_QPFW01000126.1:0-7921 GCF_008122455.1 Enterobacter sp. C6 | reverse complement strand
GCGTAGAGGTTGTTCTGACGGCTGTAGCCCGCCTCAAATTCCAGAGACTGCATCGGCGCAAAGTCCCAGCGCACCACGCCGTTAATGTCTTTATTTTCCACCCCTTCACGGCCCGCGGGCAGCGTGTCAGCGTAGGCACCGGTTCGGTCAGACTGGTGACCCTGGTTGATGTCCCACGCGTCGGCCTGAGTTTTGTCCAGATTGCCGTACATGCGGAAGCTGAAGTCGCCGCCCAGCGGGCCGCTCAGGCTAAAGTTGGTGCGTTTGGTGGACCCTTCATCCTTGTGCTCAGGCGCATTCAGGTAGGTGTTCCAGGAGCCGTGCCACTGGTCGTCGAATTTTTTGGTGATGATGTTTACCACGCCGCCAGCCGCGCCGTTGCCGTAGCGCGCGGCGGCCGGACCGCGGATCACTTCGATGCGCTCGATCATCTCTGGTGGCACCCAGCCGGTATCGCCGCGCGTGTCACGCTCGCCGCGCCAGCCCAGACGGATGGAGTTTCGGCTGGTGACCGGCTTGCCGTCGATCAGGATCAGGGTGTTTTCTGGCCCCATGCCGCGGATATCAATCTGACGGTTGTTCCCGCGCTGGCCGCTGGTGGAGTTACCGGTCAGGTTAACGCCCGGCATGGTGCGGATGATTTCAGCCACGTCCCGCGCGGGCGGGTTTTTACGGATCTCATCGGCGGTGATGGTCGATACCCCCGGCGCCTGCAGATTCTGCTCGGCGGCGGTGATCACCATCGTGTCTTCGTGCTGCGCAGAGGCGGTGTTGTCGTCTGCCAGAGCGGGCAGCGCGACGCCGTAAATCCCTAAATTGACCAGCAAGGCCAGAGAGTGAATCTTCTTATTCATTGTACGTCCTGCTTTTGTGGTTGTTTTATGAGCGCTTCCCACAGCGCGGGCACTACGCTATTGCAAATGCAAATAGTTATCAATAATATTATCAATAAAATTTGCTCTGAAACAAAAAAGACTGTTAAACATGAGGTTATAAGGGTGACGGCGTTAACAACGGGAAGTGAAGCGTGGTGGCAGTCGAAAAACGGGCCTGAATGGAAGCCGGAAAAGGGAAACTATCGCGTCACGTTCTGGTGGCGTGACCCGGCAGGAACGCAAAGAACGTCACCGATCAAACGCGTCTGGCTCTACGTCACCGGCGTGACCGATCACCACAAAAATGCCCGCCCGCAGTCTCTTGAGCGCATCCCGGATACCGACGTCTGGCAGTGGCAGGGCGAGTTCAGCCCCGAATGGCGCGGAAGCTACTGTTTTATCCCCTCCGTGAATGAAAATGATTTTGCCGACGCGGTATTCGAAGGCCAGCAGCCGGACCGCATGGCGCTGCGCGAAGGCTGGCGCAAACTGCTGCCGCACGCGGTGTCTGATCCGCTGAATCCGCAAAGCTGGCGCGGCGGGCGCGGCCATGCCGTCTCCGCGCTGGAGATGCCGGGCGCACCCGTTCAGCCGGGGTGGAATCATCCCGATACGCCGTATCAGCCGCCAGTCTGCATTGAGTGGGAAAGCGCGCGCCTGAACAATCGCCGCCGCGTCTGGATTTTCACCATCGGGGACGATAACCCGGAACGCCCGCTGGCGGTGCTGCTCGACGGCCAGTTCTGGGCCGAAAGCATGCCGGTCTGGCCTGCGCTGGCGTCTCTCACCGCTGAGCGCAAATTACCGCCTGCGGTCTACGTCTTAATCGATGTTATCGATATGGAGCATCGCAACCGCGAGCTGCCGTGCAATCCCGATTTCTGGCTGGCGGTGCAGGAAGAACTTCTCCCCCTTGTTAAAAAACGCGTGCCGTTTAGCGACCGTGCCGACCGTACGGTAGTGGCAGGCCAGAGCTTTGGCGGTCTCGCGTCCCTTTATGCTGGCCTCAACTGGCCGCAGCGTTTTGGCTGCGTGCTCAGCCAGTCCGGGTCCTTCTGGTGGCCGCACCGCGGTGGGCAGCAGGACGGGCTGTTAATCGAACAGCTTAAAGCCGGTGAAATATCCCCTCGCGGGCTACGCATCATTCTTGAAGCCGGGCGCAACGAGCCGCTCATCTTCCGCGCGAATCAGGCGATTTACGCCGAGCTGCACACGTACCAACCGGTTATCTGGCGTCAGGTTGACGGCGGACACGATGCGCTTTGCTGGCGCGGTGGGCTGACGCAGGGGCTGATGACCCTCTGGCAGCCGCTAATTCACTAACGGAGTCTGTATGGAATTCAGCAATCCTTTCGATAATCCGCAGGGACAGTTCGCCATTTTGCAAAACGACCAGGGGCAGTACAGCCTGTGGCCGCAGCAGTGCGAACTGCCGGCGGGGTGGCACGTGGTGTGTGAAGCACAGTCTCAGGAGGCATGCCAGCAGTGGCTTGTCGGGCACTGGCAAACGCTTGAGCCGTCTCACTTTGCGGGAGAGTACGCATGATCCGTCTTCCTCTCGTCGCCGCCCAGCCGGGGATCTGGATGGCGGAACAGCTGTCCACGCTGCCAAACGCCTGGAGCGTGGCGCACTACACCGAGCTGAAAGGCGATATCGACGCGCCGCTGCTGGCAAAAGCGATTGCTGAAGGCATGATGCAGGCCGATACCCTGCGGATGCGTTTTGCCGAGGAGAACGGCGAGGTGTGGCAGTGGGTGGACGAGTCCACGATCCTGCCTGAGCCGTCCATCGTTCGCGTTAACTCTCACGACGACGCCATGACGCTGATGGAATCCGATCTTGACCAGAACCTGCGCGTCGACAGCGATCAGCCGCTGGCGTTTCAGCAGCTGATTCAGGTGGGTGAAAGCCACTGGTACTGGTATCAGCGCTATCACCATCTGGTGGTGGATGGCTTCAGTTTCCCGGCCATTACCCGCCAGATCGCCGCGATTTACGCCGCGTGGAAAAAGGACGAACCTACGCCCGCATCTCCGTTTACGCCGTTTGCCGGGGTGGTGGACGAGTATCAGCGCTATCGCGACAGCGAGGCGTATGCGCGCGACGGTGCCTTCTGGGCAGAGCAGCGCAAGGAGCTGCCTTCTCCGGTCTCGCTCTCCTCCACGCCGCTGCCGGGCCGAGCCGCGACAACGGATATCCTGCGCCTGAAAATCGCCGCCGACGGTCGTGCTTTTAGCCAGCTTGCGCAGGCGGCAGAAAAGGTACAGCGCACCGACCTGGCGCTCGCGCTGGTGGCGCTGTGGCTGGGCCGCCTCACCGGACGTCTGGACTACGCCGCCGGGTTTATCTTTATGCGCCGCATGGGCTCCGCGGCGCTCACCGCGACCGGGCCGGTGCTCAACGTCCTGCCGCTGGCGGTGAATATCGATCCGCAGGAGAGCCTGCCCTCGCTGGCGCTGCGCCTGGCGAAGCAGCTGAAAAAAATGCGCCGCCACCAGCGCTACGACGCCGAGCAGATCGTGCGCGACAGCGGGAAAGCGGCGGGTGATGAAGCGCTGTTTGGCCCGGTGCTGAACGTCAAGGTCTTCGACTATCAGCTGGATATCGACGATGTGGAGGCCATTACCCACACGCTGGCAACCGGACCGGTGAACGACCTTGAGCTGGCGCTGTTCCCGGACGAGCAGGGCGGGTTGAGCATTGAGATCCTCGCCAACAAACAGCGCTACGACGAGGCGACGCTGGTGCGTCACGTCGCGCGTCTGAACGCGATGCTGAGGCAATTTGCGGTCAATCCGGACCTGCGCTGCAGCGAGGTGGAAACCGTTTCAGAACAGGAATACGCAAAGCTCGCGCGCATCAACGATACCGGACTGGCGCTGCCGTCCAGCACGCTCGCGGATCTGGTGGCGGAACAGGCGAGCAAAACGCCGGACGCCCCGGCGCTGGCGGATGCGCACGTTGAACTCAGTTATCGCCAGATGCGCGAGCAGGTCGTCGCGCTGGCAAACCTGCTGCGCGCGCGCGGCGTGAAGCCGGGCGACAGCGTGGCGGTGGCCCTGCCGCGCTCGGTATTCCTGACGTTAGCCTTGCACGGCATTGTGGAGGCGGGCGCCGCGTGGCTACCGCTCGACACCGGCTATCCGGACGATCGCCTGCGGATGATGCTTGAGGATGCGAAGCCGTCTCTGCTCATTACCACTGACGAACAGCTTCCGCGCTTTAGCGATCTCTCCGTCGAGACGTTTAGTTACAACACACTATTACCGACCGCGGGTGCTGAACCGCTGCGTCTGGCGAAGCCGGAGCAGACGGCGTACATCATCTTTACCTCCGGCTCGACGGGGCGCCCTAAAGGGGTCATGGTCGGCCATACCGCCATCGTTAACCGCCTGAAGTGGATGCAGGATCATTATCCGCTGGACGCGACGGACGTGGTGGCGCAGAAAACGCCGTGCAGCTTTGACGTGTCGGTGTGGGAGTTCTGGTGGCCGTTTATCGCCGGGGCGAAGCTGGTGATGGCCGAGCCGGACGCGCACCGCGATCCGCAGGCGATGCAGAGCTTCTTCACCCGGTACGGCGTGACCACCACCCACTTCGTGCCGTCGATGCTGGCGGCGTTTGTTGCCTCGCTGACGCCGGAAAACGTGGCGTGCTGTAAAACCCTTAAGCAGGTGTTCTGCAGCGGCGAAGCGCTGCCAACCGAACTGTGCCGCGAGTGGGAGCAGTTGACCCATGCGCCGCTTCACAACCTCTATGGCCCGACGGAAGCGGCGGTGGACGTGAGCTGGTATCCGGCGTTTGGTCCCGAGCTGGCGGCGGTGGAGGGCAACAGCGTGCCGATCGGCTTCCCGGTGTGGAACACGGGGCTGCGCATTCTGGACGCGATGATGCGCCCGGTGCCGTTCGGCGTGGCGGGCGATCTCTATCTCACCGGCATTCAGCTGGCGCAGGGGTATCTGGGCCGTCCGGACCTCACCGCCAGCCGCTTTATCGCCGACCCGTTTGCGCCGGGCGAGCGGATGTACCGCACCGGAGACGTTGCCCGCTGGCTGGATAACGGCGCGGTGGAATATCTAGGCCGCAGCGACGACCAGCTTAAAATTCGCGGCCAGCGCATCGAGCTGGGTGAAATCGACCGGGCGATGCTGTCGCTGCCGGACGTGGCTCAGGCCGTGGCGCACGCCTGCGTGTTCAACCGGGCGGCGGCAACAGGTGGCGATGCCCGGCAGCTGGTGGGGTACGTGGTTTCTGAAACCGGCTTACCGCTGGACCGCGACGCGCTGCTCGAATCGCTCAAGGCACAGCTGCCGCCGCATATGGTGCCGGTGGTGCTGCTGCAAATCAGCGCGCTGCCGCTGAGTGCGAACGGGAAGCTTGACCGCAAGGCGCTGCCGCTGCCGGAGCTGACCGGTAAAACCTCCGGGCGGGCGCCGGAAAGCGAAACCGAAATCGCCGTTGCGCAGGCGTTTGCCGCGCTGCTGGGCTGCGAGGTGAACGACGTTGAGGCCGACTTCTTTGCCCTCGGCGGCCACTCGCTGCTGGCGATGCGCCTGGCCGCGCAGCTAAGCTGCGCGTTCGAGCGCAAGGTTACGCCGGGGCAGATTATGGTCGCCTCGACGGTGAGCAAGCTGAGCACGCTGCTGGACTCGCAGATGAGCGACGAGCAGGCGCAGCGTCTGGGGTATGAAACGCTTCTGCCGCTGCGCGAGAGCGACGGCCCGACGCTATTCTGCTTCCATCCGGCTTCCGGCTTTGCCTGGCAGTTTAGCGTGCTGGCGCGCTACCTCAGCCCGCGCTGGTCAATCGTCGGCGTTCAGTCGCCGCGTCCGGACGGGCCGATGCAGCAGTGTGCGGATCTGGATGGAGTGATTGAGCATCATCTGAATACGCTGCGTATGCAGCAGCCGCAAGGGCCGTATTATCTGTTCGGCTATTCCCTCGGGGGTACGCTGGCACAAGGGATTGCAGCCCGTCTGCGCGAGCAGGGTGAAGCGGTGGCGTTCCTCGGCCTGCTGGATACCTGGCCGCCGGAAACCCAGAACTGGGCGGAAAAAGAGGCCAGCGGCCTCGACCCGGAAGTGCTGGCGGAAATCGAGCGCGAGCGTCAGGCGTTTATCGCCGCCCAGAAGGGGCAGGGCTCCAGCGAGCTGTTTAATGCCATCGAGGGCAACTACGCCGACGCGGTGCGGCTGCTCACCACGGCGCACAGCGCGCGGTTTGACGGCAAAGTGACGCTGTTCGTCGCCGAGCGCACGCGAACGATGGATCCGCAGGTTGCCTGGGCGCCGTGGGTGGCGGAACTGGAGGTGTACAGCCAGGACTGCGCCCACGTGGATATCATTTCACCGCAGGCGTTTGAGAAAATTGGGCCAGTGTTGAAGAATATTTTGAGGTAACGTCAAAAGCGCCGGGTGGTGTTGGGTTTGCTCCCTCTCCCCGTGGGAGAGGGCCGGGGTGAGGGCATCAGACCGCACGTTTTCCCAACGGCACCACCAGCGGCGTTCCCGCCACCGGATCGTCGATTATCATGCACCGCAGGCCGTAGATCCGCGCGATCAGCTCCGGCGTCACAATCTCTTTCGGCGCGCCCTGCGCCACAATCTCCCCGTCTCGCAAGGCAATCAGGTGCGTGGCGTAGCGGCACGCCTGGTTTAAATCGTGCAGCACCGCCGCAAGGGTGTACCCCTGCTCGCGGTTCAGCTCGCTCAGCAGCTCCAGCAGGTCGATCTGGTGGCTGATATCCAGCCAGGTCGTCGGCTCGTCCAGCAGCATGATGGAGGTCTCCTGCGCCAGCACCATCGCGATCCACGCGCGCTGACGCTGTCCGCCGGAAAGGGTATCCACGCTTTGCTGAGCGAGATCGGTAATGCCCGTCGCCAGCATCGCGCGGTTCACCGCCTCGTCATCTTCCTTGCGCCAGCGGGTAAACAGCGGCTGGTGCGGATAGCGTCCGCGCGAGACCAGCTCCTGAACCGTGATGTCCCCCGGCGTGGTGGCGTTTTGCGCTAGCAGCCCGATGCGCCGCGCCACCTCTTTGCTGGCGAAACGCTGGATCTGCTCGCCGTCGAGGAAGACACTGCCCTCCACCGGCGTCATCAGGCGGCTCAGGGTGCGCAGCAGAGTCGATTTACCGCAGCCGTTCGGGCCGATAATCGCCGTGAAGTGGCCGTCCGGAATGGCGACGGATAAATCACGGGCAACGATTTTTTTGCCGTAGCCGAGAGTGAGATTTTCGCCGCGCAAGCGGGTGGTTGAATCTGTCATTTCTTGCGAGACTCCTGAACGAGCAAGACGATAAGGTAAATGCCGCCGAGGCTGACGGTCACCACGCCCACCGGAAGCTGGTAAGGCATAAACAGCTGCTGGGCGCAGAGATCGGCGGCCAGCAGCAGCAGCGCGCCGCACAGCGCCGCCTGAGTTAATCCCCAGCGCGCCGTCCCGCTTAGACGTCGTGCGATATGTGGCGCGACGAGGGCGATAAATGAGATCGGCCCGGCGATGGCGGTGGAGGCGGCGGTCAGCAGTACGGCGACCAGCATCAGCATCAGGCGCGAGCGCTCAACGCCCACGCCCAGCGCGCAGGCGCTGTCGTCGCCCATCTCCAGCAGCCGCATGCGCCGTACCAGCAGCAGCGCGCCGATAAACATCAGCACAATCAGTGGTGCCGCGGGCCAGGTTTTGCCCCACGTCAGGCCGTTGAGGGAGCCCGCGTACCACAGCCCGGCGGAAAGCGCCGTTTCCAGCGAGGCCTGCAGCAGCAGCCAGGTGTTAAAGGCCATCAGCATCGCACGGATGCCGATACCGATAATGATCAGCCGGAAGGTATCGATGCCGTTGCGCCAGGCCAACAACCAGATAACCAGCGACGTCAGAATGCCGCCCGCCATCGCCGTAAAGGTGATGGCCGTCAGGTGCTGGCCGAACAGCACCATCGCCACCAGCACGCCGCTCCAGGCCCCGGTATTGAGGCCCATCACGTCCGGGCTGCCGAGCGGGTTGCGCATCAGCGACTGGAATATCGCACCGCTCACGCCGAGCGCCG
>NZ_QPFW01000125.1:0-7747 GCF_008122455.1 Enterobacter sp. C6 | reverse complement strand
GGTTGCTGGCGGCGGCGGCAATGACCGCCACGTCACGCTCAATGCGGTCCACCACCACCACCGGGCCGTTGAGCCGCAGCGCCAGCGCCTGCGCGGTCTCTCCCTGCGTTTCAACCAGATAGACATCATCTATTTCCGTGACACCGTCACGTCTTTTTTCCACGCGCATCGGGCTATAGCTGTCGTTCACCGACTCAACCCACTGCACGTCAGGTTTGTCACCCTGCCAGTCGTAAACGCCCTTCCCGCTCTTTTTGCCCAGCCTTCCTGCCAGCACCAGCTCCTGCTGCATCAGCGAAGGCAGAAAACGACGCTCCTGCCAGAAGGCGTTAAATACCGAGCAGGTCACCGCAAAGTTCACGTCCTGACCAATCATGTCGGTCAGCTCCAGCGGCCCCATCGGGAAGCCGCCGCCTTCCCGCAGGGCGGCATCAATCACCGCCGGCGGAGCGACCTGTTCCTCCAGCGCGCGCCAGGCTTCAGAATAGAACGGACGGGCGACGCGGTTGACGATGAACCCCGGCGTTGACTGGCAGCGAACGGGCTGTTTGCCCCAGTTCAGCGCCAGCTCGCACAGCGCGTCGGCCACTTCCGCAGAGGTCGCCAGCCCGCTGACCACCTCCACCAGCTTCATCACCGGCGCCGGGTTAAAGAAGTGCAGCCCTGCGACCCGCTCCGGGTGGTGGACGTCCGCCGCAATCGCCGTGACGGAGATGGAAGAGGTATTGCTGGTCAGCACCGTCTGCGGCGGGCAGATCTCAGCCAGCTGCGCAAACAGCGCCTTTTTCACCTCCAGACGCTCTGAGGCCGCTTCTATGATCAGATCGGCCGCGGAGAGCGCATCGATATCCGTGACGGGAACCAGCCGGGCCAGGATCTGGCTCCCGGCATCGGCG
This sequence comes from Enterobacter sp. C6, assembly GCF_008122455.1. NCBI lineage: Bacteria > Pseudomonadati > Pseudomonadota > Gammaproteobacteria > Enterobacterales > Enterobacteriaceae > Enterobacter > Enterobacter sp. C6. The sequence continues at coordinate 6,851 of NZ_QPFW01000125.1, read as the reverse complement.
GAGAGTTTTCCGCGCGTTACCCGGGAGGCCAGACGCTGGCGGATCCCGTCGATGGCGCGCGATATCGCATCGCTGGAGATGTCGTAGATCAGCACCTGATGACCGTGGCTGGCGGCGACTTCGGCAATCCCTGCGCCCATCGTGCCGCTGCCGATCACGGCGACAGTCCGTATATTCAGCATCTTATTTCCCCGTAAAGTTCGGCGCACGCTTCGCCAGGAAGGCGCTGACGCCCTCGCGGTAATCGTCGCTGCGTCCGGCCAGACGCTGATAGTCGCGCTCCAGATCGAGCTGGTCGTCCAGGGTGTTGGTTTCTGCAGCGTTGATGGCCTGCTTGATCAGCCCCAGCCCGAAGGTCGGCTGCGACGCAAAATGCAGCGCCATCTGCTGCGCCGTGGTGGAGAGCAGCTCGTCATCCACCACCTGCCAGATCATCCCCCACGCCTGCGCCTGTTCGGCGCTGAGTTTGTCCCCGAGCAGCGCCAGCCCCATGGCGCGGGCGCGTCCCGCCACGCGCGGCAGCAGCCAGGTACCGCCGCAGTCCGGCACCAGGCCGAGCTTGCTGAAAGCCATTACGAAGTTGGCGGAACGGGCCGCAATCACCATGTCGCACCCCAGCGCCAGCGTGGCCCCCGCACCTGCCGCCACGCCGTTAACGGCACAGATGACCGGTTTCGGCAGCTTTGCCAGGCGGCGAACCAGCGGGTTATAGAAGGTTTCAACGGACATCCCCAGATCCGGCGCCGGGCCGTTGGGGTCGACGTTGCGGTCGTTCAGATCCTGACCGGCACAGAAGCCGCGTCCTGCCCCGGTGATCAGCAGACAGCGCACGGTGTCATCACGATCGGCCTGTTTCAGGCACTCGGCCAGCTGCTGGTGCATCACGTCGTTAAAGCTGTTCAGACGCTCCGGACGGTTCAGCGTAATGGTCATCACGCCCTGTTCTACATGACTGAGAATAAATTCCACAATTAGCGTCCTTTAAAGTCGGGGGTGCGTTTTTGTAAGAAGGCGTCGATGCCCTCCCGGCGGTCTTCGGTGGCGGAAAGCAGCGTAAACAGCTGGCGCTCCTGCGCGAGCCCGGCCTGGAGCGGTACCTCCTGAGACTGACGCAGCGCCTGTTTCGCCGCCTGCAGCGCCAGCGGCGAGTGGCGCGCCATCAGGGCCGCCTGCTTCAGGGCATACTCCAGCGTCAGCGCTGCCGGGAAAACATCGCTCACCAGCCCGGCGCTCAGCGCCTGCTGTGCAGTTATGCTCTCGCCCGTCAGCACCATTTTGCTGGCCAGGGATTTCCCGACGCTGCGAATCAGACGCTGGGTGCCGCCCGCGCCGGGCATAATGCCGAGCGTGATTTCCGGCAGGCCGAAACGGGCGTTGTCACCGGCAATGACCACGTCGCACAGCAGCGCCAGCTCGCAGCCCGCGCCCAGCGCGAAGCCGTTCACGGCGGCGATCAGCGGTTTGCTGATCGCGTTAATGCGTGCCCACAGCTGTGGGCGAATATCGTTCAGGGTGGCAGACAGGTCTTTCTCCGCCATTTCGTTGAGATCGGCCCCGGCGGCAAAGCAGCGCTCGCTGCCGTAAATCACGCAGACGGCAATGTCGGCATCCACGGCGGCGGCCTCAAGCTGTTCCGCAAGCTGGGTTAACAGCGCGTTGTTGAGGGCGTTGCGCGCCGCCGGACGGTTGAGCGTCAGCTGCAGCACGCGGCCATGACGGGTAGCAATAAGTTCGCTCATGCCATCCCCTTCGCGTCGAAGTCGACAATCACGTCGGCGGTTAACGGCAGCGACTGGCAGCTCAGCACATACCCGGCGGCCAGCTCGTCCGGCTCCAGGCTGTAGTTGGTCGCCATGTCCACCTTCCCGCGCAGCACTTTGCATTTGCAGGTGGCGCAGACGCCGCCCTTGCAGGCATACGGCAGATCCGCGCCCTGACGCAGGGCGGCATCGAGAATACTTTCATCATCTGCCGTCAGGGTGATTTCACGGTCGCGCCCGTCCTGGCGCACGGTCACTTTCTGCCCTTCCGCCTGCACGTGCACCGCGCGCTTAACGGTGATTCCGGAGGTGTTAAAGCGCTCAAGGTGAATGGATTTGTCCGGCATCCCCAGCGCCTTCAGCGTGGCTTCCGCGTCGTCCATCATCGCCGACGGGCCGCAGATAAAGGCCTCGTCGTACTGGCGGAAGTTGATCAGGGTTTTCGCCAGCGCCTGCAGTTTTTCCCCGTCGATGCGGCCATAGAGCAGATCGCTGTCCAGCCGCTCCTGGCTGAAGATGGAGACCAGCTGCAGCCGCTGCGGGTATTTGTCCTTCAGGTCCGCCAGCGCCTGGCGGAACATCATGCTCTGGCTGCTGCGGTTGCCGTAGATCAGGGTGAAATGGCTGTTGGGCTCGGTCGTTAGCGTAGCGGAGATAATAGCCAGCATCGGGGTGATCCCCGAGCCTGCCGCAATCGCCAGGTAGTGGCCTTCGCGTTCGGCCTGTGGCTGGTAGCCAAACTGCCCCTGAGGAACCATCACCTCCAGCGCCATGCCCGCTTTGATCTCATCCCGGGCATAGCGGGAGAAGCGCCCGCCTTCAATCGCTTTCACCGCCACGCTGATTTCGCCCGGGGCGGTACTCCGGCAGATGGAGTAGCAGCGGCGCAGCTCGTCTCCGCCAAGCGTCGTTTTTAACGTCAGGTGCTGGCCGGGACGGAATCGGTAGGCCTCCTGCAGCGCCTGCGGCACCGCGAAAGTGATGGTCACCGCGTCGCGGGTTTCGGGTTCCACTTTTGCCACTGTTAATGAATGAAACGTTGTCATGGCAGCCTCAAATACATTTGAAATAGTCGAAGGGCTCACGGCAGCTATTGCAGCGGTAGAGCGCTTTGCAGGCCGTTGAGCCAAATTCACTGATAAGCGAGGTGTCGGTGCTGGCGCAGCGCGGGCAGCTCACCTCAACCGGGGCGTGCGCGTGACAGCTATGCCCCACCGGTGGACTGATGCCGTACGCCCGCAGGCGCTCGCGCGCGTCGGGGGTCATCCAGTCGGTGGTCCAGGCGGGTTCAAGCTGGAGCACAATGTGCACCGGGGTAAAGCCGTGCGCGGTCATCGCCTCGCGGATCGCCCCCAGCAGGTGTTCCGTCGCCGGACAGCCCGAATAGGTCGGCGTAAAGCCAATGACCCAGCCTTCCCCCTGCGCCTTCACGCTGCGCACCATGCCTAAATCGGTGATGGTTAACACCGGCACTTCCGGGTCCGGGATCTGGCTTAGCAGCGCCCAGATCTGTGGGATTTGCGCGGGCGCGATGTCGACGAGGCGTTGCATAGCGTTCTCCTTTACCACTGCTGACCGGGATACGCGCGCTGGAGATACTGCATTTCCGCCAGCATCGGGCCCAGATGTTCGGTATGCAGCCCCTGCTTGCCCCCGGTGCGGTACGCCATCTCGGCGGGCACCTGCAGGCAGGCTTCATTCAGACCGGCATACACTTCGCTTTCCCACGGCTGGCGCAGGAGGCGCGGGTCAACCGCCACGCCGGACTCAATCAACTCCCGCTCGACGTCATCGGCCTCAAACAGCTCGGCCGTAAAACGCCACAGGTTGTCGATGGCCTGCTGCATTTTTTGCGCGGACGTTTCGGTCCCGTCGCCCAGACGCACCAGCCAGCCGCGGCTGAAGCGCAGGTGGTAGCGCGCCTCTTTAATCGCTTTGGCGGCAATGGCGGCAAGCTGGCCGTCGCGGCTTTGGGCCAGGCGTTCATACAGCGCCACGTTCCAGGCATCCATCAGGTACTGACGGGCAATGGTGTCGGCGAAGCTGCCGTTCGGCTGCTCCACCAGCAGGAGATTGCGGAACTGGCGCTCGTCGCGGCCAAACGCCAGCGTGTCTTCATCGCCCTGGCCTTCCAGCTCCGCGGCATAGGTCAGGAAATTGCGCGCCTGGCCCAGCAGGTCGAGACCGATATTGGCGAGTGCGAGGTCGATCTCCAGCTCCGGCGCGTGGCCGCACCAGGCGCCGAGACGCTGGGAGAGGACCAGACCGTTATCGCCCAGACGCAGGGCATAGGCAGTGACTGAATTCATTCTTTGCCTCACATGTGCTCGATGCCGTCAGGGATGGTGTAGAACGTCGGATGGCGGTAAACCTTGCTTTCCGCCGGGTCGAAGAACTCGCCGCGCTCTTCCGGCTGGGAGGCGACAATCTCGCTCGCTTTAACCACCCAGATAGAACACCCTTCGCTGCGGCGGGTGTAGGCATCACGCGCATTTTCCAGCGCCATGCGATCGTCGGCGGCATGCAGACTACCCACGTGACGGTGGGATAACCCTTGTTTGCTGCGTACGAACACTTCGTACAGCGGCCAGTAGACATTGCTCATCGTGATTCCTCTTAAGCCACTTTGCGGGCGTGTTGTTTTTCCGCGTGCGCCAGTGCGGCTTCCCGCACCCACGCCCCCTCTTCCCAGGCTTTACGTTTGGCGGCCAGGCGTTCGTGGTTGCAGATGCCGCGCCCGTTAATGACCTCGTCAAACTCGTGCCAGTCAATCTCGCCGAAGCGGTAGTGGCCGCTCTCTTCATCAAAACGCAGGTCGGGATCGGGCACCGTCATGCCCAGCATCTCCACCTGCGGCACCGTGTTGTCGACAAAGCGCTGGCGCAGCTCGTCGTTGCCGAAGCGTTTGATTTTCCACGCCAGGCTGCGGGCGCTGTTCGGCGAGTTGTCGTCGTTCGGACCGAACATCATCAGCGCCGGCCACCAGAAGCGGTTGATGGCGTCCTGCAGCATCTGGCGCTGGCCCTCGCTCCCCTGCGCCAGCGCCATGCAGGCTTCAAAGCCCTGACGCTGGTGGAAGCTCTCTTCTTTACAGATTTTCACCATCGCGCGGGCATAGGGACCGTAGGAGGTTCGGCACAGCGCCACCTGGTTGACGATGGCCGCGCCGTCCACCAGCCAGCCGATCACGCCGATATCGGCCCAGCTCAGGGTCGGATAGTTGAAGATGGAGGAGTATTTCATCTTGCCGTCGAGCATCTTCTGGTAGATATCTTCCCGCGCGCAGCCCAGCGTTTCCGCCGCGCTGTAGAGGTAGAGCCCGTGTCCGGCTTCGTCCTGCACCTTCGCCAGCAGGATCGCCTTGCGGCGTAGCGTCGGGGCGCGGGTGATCCAGTTCCCTTCCGGCAGCATGCCGACAATTTCGGAGTGCGCATGCTGACCAATCTGGCGGATCAACGTCTTACGGTAGGCGTCAGGCATCCAGTCCTGAGGCTCAATCGCCGTCTCCTGCGCTATGCGCTGCTCAAACCGTTGTTCTTGCGTCACGTCATCACCTTTATGATTCGTTAGTTTGCAAATTAAAGCGTAGTGTTGAATCACTTTGTTTTTTAAAAGTTACACAAAGGTTAAATATAACCCCAAGAATTGTTTCCTTGTTTTGTGATATCGCTCGCAAGGCTTTTACTGCAGGCTTACTGAAGAGCGTCCTCGCGCGCCACGTTTCATCAGAGCGGATCACAATGTTAACAATTCATTAAAACTCAGCTTGATTTTTATGATTCATGATTAAACTATTAATGGGTAAATTACGTAACATTTGGAGATAAGCGATGCAGCAGTTAGCCAGCTTCTTATCCGGTACCTGGCAGTCTGGCCGGGGCCGCGAACGCACTATTCATCACGCCATCAGTGGCGAAGCGCTGTGGAGCGTGACCAGCGAAGGGCTGGACATGGCGGCCGCCCGTCGCTATGCGATTGAGCGCGGCGGCGAAGCGCTTCACGCGATGACCTTTATCGAACGCGCGGCCATGCTGAAGGCGGTGGCAAAGCACCTGCTTAGCGAGAAAGAGACGTTTTATGCCCTGTCCGCCCAGACCGGAGCGACGAAGGCGGACAGCTGGGTCGATATCGAAGGCGGGATCGGCACCCTCTTCACTTACGCCAGCCTTGGCAGCCGCGAGCTGCCGGATGACACCGTGTGGCCGGAAGACGAGCTGATCCCGCTGTCAAAAGAAGGCGGCTTTGCGGCGCGCCACGTGCTGACCTCCAAATCCGGCGTGGCGGTGCACATCAACGCCTTTAACTTCCCCTGCTGGGGGATGCTGGAAAAGCTGGCCCCGACCTGGCTTGCCGGCATGCCCGCCATCATCAAACCCGCTACCGCTACCGCGCAGGTGACGCAGGCGATGGTGAAATCCATCGTCGACAGCGGGCTGGTGCCGGACGGCGCCATCAGCCTGATCTGCGGCGGCGCCGGGGATCTGCTCGACCAGCTCGACAGCCAGGACGTGGTGACCTTTACCGGCTCCGCCAGCACCGGGCAAAGCCTGCGCGTGCACCCGAATATTGTGGCGAATTCCATTCCGTTCACCATGGAAGCCGACTCCCTGAACTGCTGCGTGCTGGGGGAAGACGTCACGCCGGAGCAGCCGGAGTTTGCCCTGTTCATTCGGGAAGTGGTGCGCGAGATGACCGCGAAAGCCGGGCAGAAATGTACGGCCATTCGCCGCATTATCGTCCCGCAAAACCAGATTGACGCCGTGAGCCAGGCGCTGGTTGCCCGGCTGGAAAAGGTGGTGGTGGGCGACCCGGCGCAGGAAGGGGTAAAGATGGGCGCGCTGGTCAACGCCGAACAGCGTGCGGACGTGCAGGAGAAAGTGGAGCAACTGATCGCCGCAGGCTGCCAGGTCCGCCTGGGTGGCAAAGCGGATCTGCAGGCCGCGGGCGCGTTCTACCCGCCGACCCTGCTGTTCTGCCCGCAGCCGGATGAAACTCCGGCAGTGCACTCCACCGAAGCTTTTGGCCCGGTTGCGACGCTGATGCCGTATCGCAACGCCCGCCACGCGATGCAGCTTGCCCGCGCGGGCGGCG
>NZ_QPFW01000124.1:0-7732 GCF_008122455.1 Enterobacter sp. C6 | reverse complement strand
GGCGTGGTGCGCTGGGACTTTGCGCCGATGCAGTCTCTGGAATTTGAGGCGGGCTACAGCCGTCAGAACAACCTCTACGCCGGCGACACGCAGAACACCAACAACGACAACAGCTCCAGCGGCCTGGTGAAAAAAAACTACGGCAAAGAGACCAACCGTATCTATCGCCAGAACTTCGCGGTGACCTGGAACGGCGGCTGGGATAACGGCATTACCACCAGCAACTGGGCACAGTACGAGCACACCCGCAACTCCCGTCTGGGCGAAGGGCTGGCGGGCGGCCTGGAAGGTCTGTTCAACAGTAATAAATTTACCGACACCGACCTGGCCGACGTGATGCTGCACAGCGAAGTCAACCTGCCGATTGATTTCATCGTTAACCAGAACCTGACGCTCGGCACCGAGTGGAACCAGCAGCGCATGAAGGACTCGACCTCCTTCACCCAAACCCAGCAGGGCGGCGCGATCCCGGGAATGAGTAACGATCGCAGCCCTTATACCTCGGCAGAGATCTTCTCCCTGTTCGCTGAAAACAACATGGAGCTGACCGACAGCACCATGCTGACCCCTGCCCTGCGCTTCGACCATCACACCATCGTCGGCAACAACTGGAGCCCGTCACTTAACCTGTCGCAGGGTCTGGGGGATAACTTCACGCTGAAGATGGGGATCGCGCGCGCCTATAAGGCGCCGAGCCTGTACCAGACCAACCCGAACTACCTACTCTACAGTAAAGGCCAGGGCTGCTACGCCAGCTCCGACGGCGTGGGCTGCTACATGATGGGTAACGACGACCTGAAGGCCGAAACCAGCATCAACAAAGAGATTGGCCTGGAGTGGAAACACGACGGCTGGCTGGCGGGCGTCACCTGGTTCCGCAACGACTACCGCGACAAGATTGAAGCGGGCTACGCGCCGATTGGTCACACCTCTTCCGGTAAAGTGCAGACCGACATCTACCAGTGGGAAAACGTGCCGAAGGCGGTGGTGGAAGGTCTGGAAGGCTCCCTGAACGTGCCGGTCAGCGACACGATTAACTGGACCAACAACATCACCTACATGCTGCAGAGCAAGAACAAGGAGACCGGCGACCGTCTGTCGATCATTCCGGAGTACACGCTGAACTCAACCCTGAGCTGGCAGGTGCATCAGGACGTGTCGCTCCAGTCGACCTTTACCTGGTACGGCAAGCAGCAGCCGAAAAAGTACAACTACAAAGGTCAGCCGGTGACCGGGTCTGAAAAAGACGAAGTCAGTCCGTACAGCATCGTTGGCCTGAGCGCGACATGGGACATGACCAAAAACGTCAGCCTGACCGGCGGCGTGGACAACGTCTTCGACAAACGCCAGTGGCGCGCGGGTAATGCCCAGACAACCGGAAATACCACCACCGGTGCGTATATGTACGGTGCGGGTGCGTATACGTATAATGAACCGGGTCGTACCTGGTACATGAGCGTGAATACGCGTTTCTGATACAGGCAGTAACTCCCCCTCTCCCTGTGGGAGAGGGTCGGGGTGAGGGCGAGGTGAAAGCAAAACGGCAACCCCGTTGCCGTTTTTAGTGTTTGCTCCCTCTCCCCGTGGGAGAGGGCCGGGGTGAGGGCATCAGGCCGCACAACTCTGAAGGAAAAAACCATGCACACCACCCACAGCACATTTTCTCTCGCTAACCACACCGTCCACCACGTCACCTTCGACCCAACCACCTTCACCGACACCGATCTCCTTTGGCTCCCCCACCACGCTGAGCTTTCCAACGCCGGGCGCAAACGCAAAGCCGAGCATCTGGCAGGCCGCATCGCCGCCGCGTATGCCTTACCTGACCACACCGTGCCCGGCATCGGCCCCAGCGGTGAACCTCTCTGGGCTGACGGCGTATCAGGGAGCATCACCCACTGCGGCACGCAGGCGATGGCGCTTGCCGTCCGTCATCCATATGCGCTTGTGGGTATTGATTGCGAAGCCATTCTTCCTGACCGTGAAGCCCGAGAAATCCAGGACGGCATCATTGATGCACAGGAAGCGATGTGCCTGAAGCGTTCGGGCTACCCCTTTGCGCTGGCGTTGACGTTGGCATTCAGCGCCAAAGAAAGTTTGTTTAAAGCCCTGTTCCCTACGGCAAAGCGCTACATGGGATTCGACTGTGCACGCGTCACTGCGTTGAATCAGAAAACTATCGCGTTGACGCTCAGCCATCCGGCAGGCCGTTATCAGCAGGGAAAATGCTTTAGCCTCGACTGGCAACGTGTTAATGGAGAGGTATATACCTTGATTGTCGTTCAGGAATAATGCTGCCCTGTTTATTGCTCCCGGAAATTAAACACTAAAAATAACGAAACTCTCACTTCCTACCATTTATAATAGCCACCAAAATCTTCCTGAAGCATTTAAAAGTATGCGGGCGAGTTTTTTCATAACAGAATTTGGTCATAAAACCTCGAGCCAGATCAAAAATACGAGGATAAAAAATCAATAAATACAAAATAAGTTATTTCAATTTTATATTTTCAGGAACATTATTCCTTCGCTGTTCTACCTTAACTCGATGTGACTAAGGAAACATGACGTACCCAACTAACGCCACTAACAGAACAACATGAGCCCAGCCAGAAATGAAACATTGTCTGATACCGAGAATAAAACATATCAGCAAGCAGATAATTATTAGTACCCTCGCATTTTTCGGCTGTCTCTTTTTCGTTCATGCTAACGAAAATCCCTATGAGGATGACATGGATCCTTATCATTGGATGGAAACTCACCCCCAACAGACCGCGCGCTGGTTAAATCAACGCTCAAACCAGACGGTTAACATGCTCCACGCCCTTCCCTGGCGAAACGTGCTGGCGAAAAGGTTGAGCGAGTTAGTGAATACGGCCCCCACTATTTCAGACATTTATGATGCGGGAGACAATCGTTTTTATCTCCGCTCATCGGTCGAACATCCCTACCTGCGGCTGTTTGTAAAACAAGCGGGAAAGCCTGAACGTGTGCTCATCGATCCGCCTGTGGGTTATGGGATTAACTTTTTCATTCCTTCACATGATGGTCGCTTCGTTGCCGTTGGGCGCTCACGAAATGGAACGGAAAGCACGGATATCACGGTGATCGGAGTGGCTGATAACGTGGTATTAGACACTCGCATCCCCGCCGTTCGCTACCCCAATGTTGTCTGGGCCGCAGATAATCAGTCCTTTTATTACAGCCTGAACACTACAACTCAGGATTCAGGACGGCAGACCTGCGGCAAGGTCTATCTCCACCATATAGAAAGCAACAACGATATTATGACGTTTGACTGGCGCACCATTCCAGAACTCGCACAGCAGTCCTGCGAAAACGTTAATCTTTACGCCTCCCCTGATTCTGACTACCTGATTGTTAACGTGTCAAAATCCATTAGCGGTTATGGCAGCTCTCTTTTTTCCGCTAAAAAAGACGCAGATGGCAACGGCACGCTCAACTGGATCAGGATTGTTGATCCCGATGAAAATGTTTCTGCCTTTGTTTATTCCGGGGAGTGGATTTATCTGGCGAGCTATAACGCCTCCTCAGGCTATGATATTTCACGCATCAATCTGGCGGCTCCTGCCTCCACCAAAGAACCCGTGATGAGCTGGTCGAACGGAGAGTTAACACAATTAAGCCTGAGCAGGGATTCACTTTATGTGGTTTATCATGACGCTGGCAGCAGTAAATTCATGCGTATTCCGTTTGCTGAAATCAATAAACACCAGACAATTCCGGTCCCCGCAAATGAAGACGTGAGTGCGATATTTGCCAGCAGCGATAGTCAGGACATTCTCTTCACCCGCCAGGGCTGGCTGAAGCCCCCCGTCATTTATCATTATCAACCTGCGGACAACATTATCCAGAAAACAGAGTTAATACCGCCGTTAAGCCAGCCCCTGACAGACTATGTGACGGAAGAAAAATGGGTCACTACAGCAGACAATATTCGCGTCCCACTGACCCTCATATACCGTAAAGGCATTGCGCGCGATGGTTCGGTCCCTACCTGGTTGACGGCTTATGGCGCGTACGGCGTGAGTACGTTTCCTTCATTCGATCTGACCCGTCTGCTCTGGCTGGAACAAGGCGGTATTCTCGCTATCGCGCATGTACGCGGAGGCGGTGAAATGGGCCCTGAATGGCACGAAGCAGGAAGAGCAGATAAGAAAGAAAATTCCATTACCGATTTTATCCGTTGCGCGGAATATCTTATCGACAGTCGCTACACCTCACCGTCAAAACTGGCAATCGGGGGTGAAAGCGCGGGGGGAATTATCGTGGGTATGGCGATGACCCGTCGCCCGGAACTGTTTGCCGCTGTGGCCATAGACGCAGGGATGCTCAATACCAGCCGACTGGATAACATTCCGATAGGCGTGATGAACTATGACGAACTGGGATCGCCGCTGACGCCGTCAGGCAGACTAAACTTATTGAAAATAGATGCTTACCGGCATCTGGTACCTGAAAAACGTTATCCTCCCGTCCTGTTAACCGTGGGCCTGCATGACCAGCGCGTTTCCCCGTGGCAAACAGCAAAATTCGCCGCCCGTTTAGAGGAAATAGGCTCGCCGCGCAGCGTGCTGGTTCTGGCTTACCGTCAGGGAGGACACAGTGCCGCAACCTATGCCGAGGCCGATTCAAAATTAGTCGACACGGTAAGCTTCTTTATCTGGAAAACCGGTCTTCACGTTCAGGATAGATGATAGCGGCACCCGTTACGGGTGCCCTGTCATTCATACACGAAATGGTTCAAACATCCGGGAACATCACGCTATTCCCCGGCGCTTCCCTGTGCAGATGGATAAAGTTCAGGTGCCGTTCATACTGATCCAGAATGTCCGTAATTACCTGCTCCTTGCTGTAGTCCATCAAATCGTTCCCCTGGCTCCCTTCCAGCAGGAAGGTCTCCAGCCGGTAGTAGGTCGATTTCCCGCTGCGCGCCCGGTAGGTAAAGCCGGGGACCGAGTACTGCTGCGGCCAGATCTGGTAGACAAAATTCTGCTCGTCGCCCATGTGCACCAGCAGGTCCAGGTGCCCCAGGGTCTCGCCCTCCTCCGGCGGCAGGTTTTTCAGCTCCACGTAGGCGCCACGCAGCTTAAGTTCCTGCGCCACCTCTTCCATCGCCGGGAAGCAGACCGTCTCCATCATCTGTTTGGTGTAGCGCGTGCCCGGGTAGTTCATCAGGCGCGAGAGGCGTTTCTTCCAGCTCAGCCGGTCCTGCGCGCCCATCGGACGCGGCGCGGTGTCGCGGCTGGCGCTGACGCGGCGGTAATCTTCCACCTTGAGGGACTTATACAACCCGGCCATCACGAAGAAGATAACGAAGCTGAACGGCAGCCCCATGATCACCGTGGTGTTCTGCAGCGCAGAGATGCCGTTGGTCATCAGCATACCGAGCGTCAGCAGGCCGATGGCGACGGACCAGAAGATGCGCAGCCAGTTCGGCGCATCGCTGTTGATGTCCTTCAGCTTCGAGGTGAAGTTGCCCAGCACCAGCGCGCCGGAATCCGCCGAGGTGACGTAAAACAGCAGGCCGGTAATAGTCGCCACGGAGGCGCTAAAGGTGAACGCCGGATACTGCGCCAGCAGGCTGTAGAAGCCTCGCTCCGGGTGCGCCATCGCTTCCTGCGCGAAAGTAGCATTGCCGTGGATAATCTCGTGCAGCGCGCTGTTGCCGAACACCGACAGCCACAGCAGGGTAAAGGTGAACGGGATGATCAGCGTGCCCATCACAAACTGGCGGATGGTGCGGCCACGTGAAATACGCGCCAGGAACAGGCCGACAAACGGCGACCACGCGACCCACCACGCCCAGAAGAACAGCGTCCAGTTGTTCATCCACTCTACAGGGCGGTCGAAGGCGAAGCTGTTCAGCGTCATGCCCATAAAGCGGTTCACATAGTCGCCCACGTTCAGCACTAAGGCATTGAGCAGGAACGAGGTATCGCCCATAAACAGCACGAACAGGATCAGGCCCAGCGCCAGCGCCACGTTCAGTTCGGAGAGCACGCGGATGCCCTTATCGACGCCCGACGTCACCGAGATGGTGGCGATAATGACGGAGAGCGCAATCAGCGCCGCTTTCGCCGCCATCGAATCCGGAATATCAAACAGCACGCTCAGCCCGTAGTTAAGCTGCACCACGCCAATCCCAAGCGTCGTCGCGATACCGAAGATGGTGCCGATCACCGCCGCAATGTCGACGCTGTGGCCAATCGGGCCGTTTATCTTTTTACCGAAAATCGGGTACAGCGCGGAGCGGATGGTGAGGGGCAAATTATAACGATAGCTAAAGTATCCCAGCGCCATGCCCATCAGGGCGTACATCGACCAGCCGGTCAGGCCGTAGTGGAACAGCGTCCAGACCATCGCCTGGCGCGCGGCCTCCATCGTCTGCCCTGCCCCTTCCGGCGGCTGCATATACTGCGTGACCGGTTCCGCCACGGAGAAGAACATCAGGTCGATGCCAATGCCTGCGGCAAACAGCATCGCGGCCCAGCTCAGCAGGCTGAACTCGGGCTTTGACTGCTCAGGCCCGAGCTTCACCGAACCGAAGCGCGAGCAGGCAATGCAGACCACGAAGACGATATAGAGCGTCGCCGCCAGCAGGTAGTACCAGCCGAAGGTCTTCGACACCCAGTTCAGGGTGCGCCCAATCCACTCGGCAGAAAAATCGCGAAAGAAGATCGTTGTCAGGGAAAACAACAAAATCAGCCCGGCAGACGTATAAAAAACGACCGGGTTGATTTTGTCTTTTTCTCTGTCCTGTGAAAGGTCTGTCATCCAGTATCCCCACTGTTTTTGTAACTATTAAAATCCAAATCCGCAACAATTAAGACACATTTTATATTGAACGTCCAATCAAAAACCGCTTTAATGGTTAACCAACGCTGATGAATGGAGTGGCAAAAATGCCCAAAGTGGGGATGCAGCCGATCCGGCGCAGGCAGCTTATCGACGCCACGCTGGAAGCAATAAATGAAGTGGGAATGCATGACGCGACGATCGCGCAGATCGCCCGTCGGGCAGGCGTTTCCACGGGGATCATCAGTCACTATTTCAAAGACAAAAACGGTCTGCTGGAAGCAACCATGCGCGACATCACCGGCCAGCTGCGCGACGCGGTATTGAGCCGCTTACGCGCCCTGCCGAACGCCAGCGCGGAGCAGCGACTGCAGGCGATTGTCGGCGGCAATTTTGATGAAACCCAGACCAGCGGCGCGGCAATGAAGGCCTGGCTGGCCTTCTGGGCAAGCAGCATGCACCAGCCGATGCTCTACCGCCTGCAGCAAGTGAGCAGCCGCCGCCTGCTGTCGAACCTGGTGTACGAGTTCCGCCGCGAACTGCCGCGCGAACAGGCCGAAGAGGCGGGCTACGGGCTGGCGGCGCTGATCGACGGGCTGTGGCTGCGCGCCGCGCTAAGCGGCAAGCCGCTGGATAAGACCCTGGCCCAGTCACTGACCAGCCACTTTATCAGCCAGCATTTACCGACCGAATAACCGAGGAGAATTTATGTCCCGAATGGCAGAACAGCAGCTTTATATCAATGGTGGTTATACATCGGCCACCAGCGGTCGCACCTTCGAGACCATCAACCCGGCCAACGGTGAAGTCCTGGCGAGCGTACAGGCCGCCGGGCGCGAAGACGTCGATCGCGCCGTAGAAAGCGCAACGCGCGGGCAAAAAGTCTGGGCGGCGATGACCGCCATGGAGC
>NZ_QPFW01000123.1:0-7651 GCF_008122455.1 Enterobacter sp. C6 | reverse complement strand
CAGGCGGGTACCAAGCTGTGATTCCAGCAGCGCAACGTACTTGCCCACCATCACCGCCGACATCTCCAGCCGTGCCGCCGCACCGGTAAAACTGCCGCTTTCCACCACGGCAATAAACGTCTCCATGCTGCGAAGCTTATCCATATTCCAAACCCTTGGTTAGCAATCTTCTAACTTTAGCCCAGTTTATCTGCATTTTTATTTATTAAAGAATAAAGGCTCACAACAGAAGGAGTCAGCTATGAAAATCGTCATTATTGGTGCCAGCGGTACGGTCGGTCGTGCGGTAACGGAAGAGCTGAGTCGTCGCCACGAGGTCATCCGCGTCGGCCGCACGCAGGGCGACGAGCAGGTGGATATCACCTCGCAGGCGAGCGTCCAGGCGCTGTTCGAGAAAATCGGTCCGGTAGATGCGATTGTGTCCGCCAGCGGTGGCCTCTATTTCGGCCCGCTCGCGACCATGAAAGACAACGACTTCAACCAGGGCCTGCAGGATAAACTGCTCGGGCAGGTGCGCCTGGCGCTAACCGGCCAGCACTACCTGAATGAAGGCGGCTCGATTACGTTGATAAGCGGAATTGTGGCGCACGAGCCGATTGCGCAGGGCGTGAACGCCACCACGGTGAATGCCGCGCTGGAAGGGTTTGTTCGTGCGGCAGCCTGCGAACTGCCGCGCGGGATCCGCATCAACCTGATTAGCCCGACGGTCCTCACCGAATCCGTCGAGACGTACGACGGCTTCTTCCCGGGCTTCGAAAGCGTTCCCGCCGCGACCGTGGCGCAGGCCTACCGCCGCAGCGTGGAAGGCGTGCAGACCGGGCGCGTGTACAAGGTCGGCTACTGATCCTTGCGGGCGGCGATCAGCACCAGCATCGGGCGCTCCGCCTCTTCGGCCAGCGCGGGCCAGGCGTCAATCTGCGCCTGCGTTGGCCCCCACTCGTTGACTTCGCTTATCGTTAATCCGGCCCTGATGAGCGCGTTAAGCGTGGTGCCCAGCGTGCGGTGGTATTTGATCACCCCGTCCGCCAGCCAGTTGCTGACGCGCTGGCCTTCGTCCTGATAACGATTCACGCCCCAGAACCGCTCGCCGCTATCGTCGGTCAGCCAGCCCTGACGGGAGGCGCAGGTGTATATTGGATGCTCCATCGAAAAGACCAGGCTGCCGCCGGGCTTAAGCGCGCGCTGAACCTTCGCAAACAGGGTATCCAGCTCCGGCAGGTAGTGCAGCGCCAGAGAGCTGTAGACCAGATCGAGGCTGTTCTCGTTGAGCTTAAGTGATTCCAGATCGCTACGCTGATAGTGAATCCGTGCGTCGTCAGTCAGTTCAGCCGCGCGGGCGAGCATCTTTTCTGAGATATCGACCCCCGTGACGTCAGCAGCGCCCAGCTCGCGCGCGGCGCGGCAGAACCAGCCGTAGCCGCAGCCGAGATCGACAACCGATTTGCCGGTTAAATCCGGCAGCATGCTTTTTAGTGCAGGCCACTCTGGCGCGCCGTCCAGACCCTGTACCGAACGCGGAAGCTGGGCGTAGCCTTCAAAAAACGCCGGGTTGTCGTAGATGTTTTGTGCCATGGCAGATCCCTCTTTAAGAATGTGACTCCCAGTATAAAGCATTGCCTGCGGCCTGATGCCCTCACCCCAACCCTCTCCCACAGGGAGAGGGAGAAATGCACATCAACCCACTACGCCCCAAACCAGATTACCCTTATGGAACGTTGCGGTACGCGGGGAAATGCGCGCCACGGCTTCGGCTGAGCAGGAGGCGTCCACCAGCACAAAGCTGGCGTCGTCCTGCGCTTTTGGCCACACGCGTTCGCCCTTGTCGTTCAGCGGCAGCACGTCGCCGGTGGCGATACCTAATGCGCGGGAAAGGGTCTGCTCGTTCGGGCGGATGTAGAGCTGGGCATAAAGATTGGCTTTCTCCAGCATGTCCCCCAGACCGTACGGCGACCAGTGGTCGATTACGCTGTCGGTCCCCGTCATCACAAACACGCCCTTCTCGCGCAGCTGCTTCAGCGGCATATGCAGGGTGCCAATCGGCACGGTGGAGGCGATGGTCACCTGCTGCGCCGCCATGCGGGTGGCGATCTCATCCACCTGCTGCTCGTTGAGCGTCGCCAGCGCGAAGGCATGGCTGATGGTCAGCTTGCCCTTCAGCTCCGGCGTTTTCTCCACGGTTTCGACCATGTAGTTCACCGCCGCCACGCCCGCCGGGCTGGTTTCGTGCAGGTGAATATCCACCCCTTTGTCGTAGTCCAGCGCAATCTGGAACATGGTATCGAGAGATTTCTCCATCGCGCCGTCAACGTTGGTTGGATCCAGCCCGCCCACGTAGTGCGCCCCGGCCTGCATCGCCTCGCGCATGAGCTTTTCAGAATTCGACAGCAGCAGCCCGTGCTGCGGGAAGGCGACGATTTCACAGTCAAAACCAGGTTTGCGGCGCGCCAGGACCGCCTGCAAATTTTCCAGGTTTTTCAGGCCGGAAACCGGCTCAATATTGCAATGGCTGCGGGCGATGGTGGAGCCTTTCGACTGGATCAGGTCGATCAGCTTTTCCGCACGCTCCTGGGTGTAGGGCTGCAGCTCGGGCAACAGCTTCTGTTCCAGGCGGATCATATCCTGAATCGTGGTGCCCGCCGGGCGGTTGAGCGATCGCCACGGGCCGCCGTAGAAGGTTTTATCCAGGTGGATGTGCATGTCGCGCATTGCCGGGAGCATCAGCTTGTTGCCCGCATCGTAGTGCGGCAGCGAGTCGTCGGCGTGGCGCTTGTTGTCGCGCAGGGCGACGATCTTCCCGTCCTTAATCTCCAGCGTTTTCAGCTCGGTGCGTGTGCCTGTCGCCACGCCGCCGTCGACATTAAACCCGGCCTCCAGCAGCACGTTGTCGAGGTAGTAGTGTTTTGCGGTGATGCTCATCGGTTTGCCGGTCTCGCAGGTTGGCTTTGCGGAGTCAGCAGCATACGCGACGGATCCGGTCGCGCCAAACAGCGCGCAGGCGGTGACCATTTTGCCGCTCTGGCTGATAAACTCGCGGCGGCTTTTGTTTTCACTCATCTTATCTTCCTTCATTCACAATATGGGTGCCAGTTTCTCCACGCAGCGCCGCGGGCAGGCAGTCCGGCGAGGTGATAATCACGCGTTTGCCGCCGTGGTGTAAGAATTCCAGCGAAGCGACGATTTTGGGGAGCATGCTGCCTGCCGGGAAGTGGCCTTCCTCCATATAACGCCTCATCTGCGCCACGTTAACGGTATCCAGCGCCTGCTGGTTTGGCTTGCCGAAGTTGACGCACACCTTTTCCACGCCGGTGGTAATCACCAGCACGTCGGCGCCAATCTCCCGCGCCAGCAGCGCGGTGGAGAGATCTTTATCAATCACCGCGTCGACGCTCTGGTAATCGCCCTGTTCGCTGCGCACCACGGGAATACCGCCGCCGCCCGCGCCGATCACCACGTATCCTTTTTGAGTGAGCGTCTTAATGGCATCCGCCTCGACAATCCGCAGCGGCTGCGGTGAAGCCACCACGCGGCGATAGCCACGGCCGGAGTCCTCAACAAAACGCCAGTCCGGGTGCGCGCGCTGCAGCTCGTCGCGCTGCGCCTCGCTGAAGAACGCACCGATAGGTTTCGTCGGGCGCGTAAAACCGGGATCGTTTTTATCCACCTCCACCTGCGTGACGACCGTAACCGCTTTTTGCTCCCCGCGCGCGGCCAGGCGGTTGTTCAGCGCCTGCTGGATCAGGTAGCCGATGCCGCCCTGGGTGTCCGCCACGCAGTTTGCCAGCGGCGTGAGGGGAAGCCCCTCCCGCTCGTGGGCAATTTCAGCCCGGCGCAGATCCAGCCCCACCTGAGGGCCGTTGCCGTGGGTAAGCACGATGTCATAGTCGGAGGCCAGCATTTCGAGCACTGACTCTGCCACCGCTTTCACCGCCTGCGCCTGATGTTCAACCGACTGACTGGCGTTGTCTTTGATAATGCTGTTACCGCCAATGGCGACAACCATAAGCTCTTTCATACGTGCTCCTTCGCAACGGTACCCGGTTCAGCGCTCGCCGCTTCACGGCTATCCAGCACATGCTTCACCACAAACATGCCGCCCATCATCAGATACGCGGTGACGAACATCAGCGAGCTGCCTTCGGCAAAGCCCACGACCGGGGCGTGGATCACCCCAAACAGCGCCAGCAGCGCCCCACACGCAGCGGCCACGGCGCCGCGCAGCGGTTTGTTGATGATGGCGAAAATGGCGATACAGCCCCACAGCATGCTGGCGAGCGGTGCCCCGTTCCCCAGATGGACTAATCCTTCGTAGTAGATCCCTTTGCTGTGCAGCACGTCGGTACCGATCTTCGCCGCGCTGGTGCCCGCCGCGCCCATCACGCTGTTCATCATGGTCAGCGCCCAGTTGGCGATCCACGGGAACAGACAGATGAAGATCACGGGTACCTCCACTTTGGGCGTTTCCCTCACCACCTGATTGGCGGTGACCACGCCGATAAACACCAGAATCGGCACGATGGCGGTCATCGGAATGATGGCGAGCATAAACGCCCCCAGCCCGAACAGCGGCACGATGAACATGGTCACGCCGGAGGCCAGCGTGTAGCCGATGCTCGCCCCCATCGCTTTCCAGCCGGGATGGCCGACGTAGACCGTCACCGGGAACGGGTTCCCCATCAGGCAACCGAGCATGGAGGCCAGACCGTTCGCCAGCATGACTTTACGCGTCGGATATTCATCCCCCGCCGCGTGGGCGCTTTCGATGTTCTCCAGATCAAAGATGTAGTTCGCCAGCCCCAGCGGCACGGCAGATGCAAGATACGGCAGCGCGTGCGGCAGGCCCTGCAGGAAGCTCTCCACGTGCACCTGCGGCGGGTTAAAGCCGAAGGATGACATGGACGCTTTAATCGCTTCCGGGCTCTGCAGGCCGGAGATCCACGCCAGTGCGGTACCGGCTATCAGCAGCAGCAGGCCGGTCGGGATGCGGGCGAAAATCGGCTTTTTACCGAACCAGTTAATGAAGATCAGCAGCAGCACGATAAACGACACTGTCGGCGCTTCGAACGCCTGCAGCATCGGGTTCATCGCCAGCAGCAGTAGACCCAAACCGGACAGGCACGACAGCAGCACGGTGCGCGGGATCATCTTGCGGATGGTTTCCCCTAAAAACGAGCCGCCCGCGAGGATCATCGCCTCAACAAAGCACCACACCAGGCCAATCTGGATGGCAAACTCCGCATCACCGGTCTGCTGATAAACCGGCATCAGCACCAGGAAGGTCACGGTAAAAATTGACGGCGCGCTGGGGCCGGACGGCAGCGCGGTGACGTCCGTTCGTCCGGTGGCGCGCGCCATCTGCATGCCGAACCAGGCATAGCAAATACTCGCGGTCAGCACCGCCAGCCCGAAGGCCGGCGCGATGCGTCCATAAACAATCTCCTTCGGGATGCCGACGACAAAAATGAGCAGCCCCATCATGGTCAGCAAATTGGTCAGGTTGTTGGTCATCAACCCGAAATACGCCGCCCAGTCACCTCTTTTCCACTCCAGCTTCATGTTTTTCATGGATGCTTGCCTTATAAAAAGTAGCGATCGCGGAAGGTCAACAGCGCCTTTTCAAAACAGCTAAACGGCGGGTGAACGATGCCCGCCCCAATCATGCCGATGCCCGCATCTTTGTGGGCAATGGCGGTGTTAATCACCGGCAGAATGCCGCTGCCCGCGACTCTGGTGATGTCGATGGCGGTCGGGATCCCCATAAACGAGAGCAGCGGAATGGTGACGTTCGGGTTTTCGCCGAGGGTGATTTCGCGCATCTGGCGGGAGAAGTCGATAGCTTCCTCCACCGTGCCGCCCACCAGCGCAACGATTGCCGGGGCCGTCGCCATCGCAAATCCGCCGATGCCGTAGGTTTCGGTGATGGCGCTGTCGCCGATATCCAGCCCGGAGTCTTCCGGCTTATAGCCCGCGAACATCGGGCCGATCACCTGCTGCGCCGGGCCGGTGAACCACTGCCCCGGCAGGCCGGAAATGCGCAGGCCAAACTCGTAGCCGTTGCGCGCCATGGTAGTGACCACGGTGCTGTACTCAATCCCGTGAGCGGCGTCCAGCGCGGCCTTACACATCGCCATCCACGTCGGGCCGGAGAAGTAGTCGCTGCTGGCGACAAACTCAAATACCTCGCGCTGCTGCGCCACCGGATAGCCCGCCTGAATCATCCCCGGCGTCAGCGCCTGGATCAGCAGCGTGGTGCCCGCGTTGTTGCGGTTGTGGCACTCATCCCCCATGTGCAGCGCCTGGGCCAGCATCAGCCGCAGGTCGATTTCGCCGATAATCTTCATCGCGTCGCGCAGCATCGGACCTAGCACGTCGCGCATCCAGTTCAGGCGGTCGATGACGCTCTGGTCGTTGGCCCCCATGCGCAGGATCTTCGCCATCTGCTCGCTGAGGTTAGTGAAGGCGCGGTTGCCGTAGGTTTTGTTCTCAACGATGTGCATAAACATCGACGCGGAGGTGACGCCCGCCATCGAGCCCACGCAGTCGTGCTCGTGGCACGGCGAGAACGTAATATCACCGGAGGCGGCAAGCCGTGTCGCGTCGTCCAGATCTTTCGCCAGCCCTTCAAACACCAGCGCCCCGGTGACCGCACCCTTCATCGCGCCGCACATGTTTTCCCAGGAGACAGGCGGACCGGCGTGCAAAATGGTGGTGCGGGTCATCCCCGGCACAACGTTAATCGCCTGGTCATAGCCCACCAGCACCGGATGGGACTGAATAATACGCTCAAGCGCAAGCTTGTTGGCGGCGGCGATCTTCTCCGCCAGCGGTTTTTCCGCCAGCTGGTCAAGCGCCTCAACGACCTGCATATTGCCCTGCCCCGGCGGCGTCCAGTCGAGCTGGGTGACGGATACGTGCTGTTTTTTAAGATCGTCGCTGAACATCGCGATGCCAACGTTGATGACGTTCAGCGGCTGGTTGAATAAGGTGGTCATTATGCGTTCTCCCCTTTGCAGACAAATTCGCGTGCCAGTAATCCGGTATTGGTACTGCTGCTGGCCCAGATGACGCCTGCGTCGGTCAGCAGCTGGCACTGCTGCGCCAGCGACTGCGGATCCTGGTCGGTACCCAACACGTAGCCGAGGATTTCCAGCGGACGGTTATCGGCCTTTGCAATTGCCTGCGCCTCTTTAATGGCGTCGAGCATCACGCCGACCGGATCCTCGTGCGCGCCGAAGCCCAGCACGAAGTCCATCACGATAACGCCCACCTCCGGATCGCGCGCCTCCTGCAGCAGGCGACTGATGCGGTTGGTCGGGTCGATCATTGGGTGTGGCTTGCCGTTGGTGAAATCGTCGTCGCCAAAGTCGAGGAAGGTATGGGCTTTACTGACGCTGATGTCCTGCAGGCGTTTAGCGGGATCCGGCTGGATATTGCTGTAGACGTCGTCGAATTTCGCAAGCGCCGCGAACATCGCCTCGTCGCACAGGGTGCCGCCGCAGAACAGGCCGCGAATGTACTTCTGCTGCGGGGTCAGGCGGGCGCGCACCTCTTCAATCAAAGGCCAGTTGAGCGGATGCAGATCAAGGGACTCTTTTTTGATGCCGGTGAGCAGGACCGCCTTCAGGGCTGCCTCTTTGGTGCCGCGCGCAAACTG
>NZ_QPFW01000122.1:0-7459 GCF_008122455.1 Enterobacter sp. C6 | reverse complement strand
CTGCACGTGACGCTGAAAGGTACGGCGCATGCAAAAGCCATCAGCCTGTTCGGCGGCATCGGCGGGATTGCGTTTATCGTCGGGCAGATGGGCGGGGGCTGGCTGGTGTCGGCGGATATCGCCGGGCTGGGCTGGCGTAACGCCTTCTTTATCAACGTGCCGATCTGTCTGGTGGTGCTGGCGCTGAGCCGCCGCTTCGTACCGGAAACCCGTCGCGAGACGCCGTCACGCATCGACTGGCCGGGTACCGTGTTGCTGGCCATCATGCTTTGCTGCCTGCTGTTCCCGATGGCGCTCGGCCCGCAGTGGCACTGGTCCTGGCCGCTGAAGGCGATGCTGCTCGCCCTTGTTCCGCTGGCCTGGCTGATGGCGCTGAATGCGCGCAAAAAAGAGCGTGAGAATGCCCATCCGCTGATCCCGCCGCGCCTGCTTGCGCTTCGCAGCGTGCGCTTTGGCATTCTGATTGCGATGCTCTTTTTCAGCGTCTGGTCCGGGTTTATGTTCTGTATGGCGCTGACCATGCAAACGGGTCTGGGGATGGCGCCGTGGCAGTCCGGGAACAGCTTTATCGCCCTTGGCGTGACCTACTTTGTTTCGGCGTGGTTCGCGCCGCGGCTGATTGCCCGCTACAGCACCAGCACCATCCTGCTGACGGGTCTGGCGATCCAGATTACCGGCCTGCTGGCGCTGATCGCCACGTTCCGCGTTTGGGGCATGGAGAATACCGCCCTGACGCTGGCACCCGCCACCGGACTGGTGGGCTACGGGCAGGCGCTGATCGTGAACAGCTTCTACCGCATCGGGATGCGCGACATTCAGCCTGACGACGCGGGGGCCGCGAGCGCTATTTTAAGCACGCTGCAGCAGGCCGCGCTAGGTCTTGGCCCGGCCATTTTTGGCGCAATTTTGCTGCACGCGCTGCAAATCCATCACGGGGATTACACCCAGGCGGTTAACGTCTTCCTGATGGTGGAAACGACCATGATGGTGGTGCTGGCTCTGGCGACGCTGCGCATCCGCCATAGCCTGTGCCTGCCGGTGGTAAAGGTCTGCCAGGCCGCCAAATAAGTTCGTGAATTTGCATAATAGATCCGCAGCCGCCATTATGGGGCTGCAAAAATACAGGAGACGTTATGCAGGAATTGATTGCTCAGGTTGAAGAGTTAGGCATTGAAATTAATCACACCACCTCTTTAGTAATTATCTTTGGTATTATTTTTCTTACCGCCATCATCGTTCATTTTATTCTGCACAAAGGGGTGCTTCGCGCATTCGAAAAACGCGCGCAGGCCAGCAGCCATTTATGGCTGCAGATCATCACCCAGAATAAATTATTTCACCGTCTGGCCTTTACCCTGCAGGGGATAATTGTCAACGTCCAGGCGGTACTGTGGCTGCAAAAAGGCAGCGAAGCAGCGGAAATTCTCACTACCTGCGCCAGGCTGTGGGTAATGGTATATGCCCTGCTCTCCTTCTTCTCGCTGCTGGACGTGATTTTCAATCTGTCGCAGAAAATGGCCACCGCGTCACAGCTGCCGCTGAAAGGGATCTTCCAGGGCATCAAGCTGGTGAGCGCCATCCTGGTGGGGATATTGATTATCTCTCTGCTCATCGGCCAGTCCCCGGCGATTCTGATCAGCGGTCTGGGCGCCATGGCCGCCGTGCTGATGCTGGTGTTTAAAGACCCGATACTCGGACTTGTGGCGGGTATTCAGCTTTCTGCCAACGACATGCTCAAGCTCGGCGACTGGCTGGAGATGCCGAAATACGGTGCCAACGGTACGGTGACGGACATCGGCCTGACCACCGTGAAAGTGCGCAATTTCGATAATACGATTACGACCATTCCGACGTGGGCCCTGGTCTCCGACGCCTTTATCAACTGGAGCGGCATGTCGGCCTCCGGCGGGCGACGTATTAAGCGCAGCCTGAATATTGATACCACCAGCATTCATTTTCTCGACGAGCAGGAGCAGCAGAAGCTCATTCAGGCGAAACTGCTGAAGCCTTATCTGGCCGCACGTCATGAGGAAATTAACCTGTGGAATCAGCAGAACGGTGAAGGGGAATCGGTATTAAACCTGCGCAAGATGACCAATATCGGCACCTTCCGCGCCTACCTGAACGAATATCTGCGCAACCACCCGCGTATTCGTAAAGATATGACGCTGATGGTGCGCCAGCTAGCGCCTGACGCGAATGGTTTGCCGATTGAAATATATGCCTTCACCAATACCGTGGTCTGGGCAGAATATGAGGAGATTCAGGCCGACATCTTCGACCATATTTTCGCGGTGGTGGATGAATTTGGGTTGCGTATTCACCAGTCCCCGACCGGGAACGATATTCGCGCCCTGTCGGGGGTCATTGCCAGGTAATCTGTGTAGGCACCCGGGCGTGAAGGCAAGTGCGGTCTGGTGCCCTCACCCCAGCCCTCTCCCGCAGGGAGAGGGTGAAAAACGTGCTACTTTTTGCGGGAAAGCTTAAACGCCACAAACAGGAAGATCACCCACACCGGCAGCAGCATCGCCGAAAGACGCATTTCATCCATGGTGCACATCAGCACCAGAATCAGCCCCAGGAACGCGATACAGATGTAGTTCCCCGCAGGGTAAAGCAGCGCTTTGAACTGCGTTTCGCGTCCCTTGCGGCGCATCGCGGCGCGGAATCGCAGGTGCGCCAGGCAGATCATGATCCAGTTCAGCAGCAGCGTGGCGACAACCAGCGCCATCAGCAGGCCAAAGGCCTCTTTCGGCAGCAGGTAGTTGATTAGCACTACCAGCGACGTAATGGCACCGGAAAGGAACAAGGAATTCACCGGCACGCCGCGACGGCTGACGCGGGTAAGGAACTTCGGCGCGTTGCCCTGCACGGAGAGGCCAAACAGCATGCGGCTGTTGGAGTAAACGCCGCTGTTATAGACCGACAGCGACGCCACCAGAATGACAAAGTTCAGGGCAGAGGCGACCACGTTGCTGTTCAGATCGTGGAAAATCATCACGAACGGGCTGCTGTCGGATTTCACTTCCACCCACGGATAGAGCGCCAGCAAGACCACCAGCGAGCCGATGTAGAACAGCAGGATACGGTACACCACCTGGTTAACCGCTTTTGGAATGCTTTTATGCGGGTCGCGCGCTTCGGCGGCGGTAATGCCAATCAGCTCCAGTCCGCCGAAGGAGAACATGATCACCGCCAGGGAGAGGATCAGCCCTTTCCAGCCGGTGGCGAGGAAACCGCCGTGCTGCCAGAGGTTATCGATCGTGGCGCGCTCGCCGCCGTGGCCTGAGAACAGCAGCCACAGGCCAAAGCCGATCATGCCGATAATCGCCAGCACCTTGATCAGCGCAAACCAGAACTCGGTTTCGCCATACAGGCGGACGTTGACGAGGTTAACGGCGTTGATAATGATGAAGAAGGCCGCCGCCCAGATCCACGTCGGGACATCCGGCAGCCAGTACTGCATATAGATGCCTGCGGCGGTTAGCTCCGCCATCCCCACCAGCACGAACATCACCCAGTAGTTCCAGCCGGACAGGAAGCCGGCAAACGGGCCCCAGTATTTATAAGCAAAGTGCGCGAAGGAGCCTGAAACCGGCTCTTCAACAACCATCTCGCCAAGCTGGCGCATGATCAGGAAGGCAATAATCCCGGCGATACCATACCCCAGCAGTACCGCCGGGCCAGCCATCTGAATAGCGGGGCCGATGCCGAGAAACAGCCCGGTACCGATCGCGCCGCCAAGGGCAATTAACTGAATATGTCGATTTTGCAAACCACGTTGCAGCGTCGGATTCTGATCCGACGAGGCTTCGGCGCTACCATGGCCTGAAGCGGATGACGCGTCTTTCACGTCCTACCCCTGTCTCTTTTTTAGAAGGGGCACGTTTTAACACTTCATGCTGGAGGTAGCAAGGGATTGGGGCATCCCTGCCCCGGATAACGAGATGGAACGCTTAGAATTCGTAGCCAACCGAGATCTTAAAGGTACGCGGTTCACCCTGCGTGATGTAAGTACCGGAATCGTCCACGCTGGCCCAGTAGTTTTCATTGGTCACGTTGTCGATGCCCGCGCGCACGGTCATCTGGTTTGCATTGTGGTTCACCGCGAAGCGATAGCGCATACCCAGATCCAGCGTGGTGTAGCTGTCCAGCTTTTTGGTGTTTGCCAGGTCAGCGTACTGCGCGCCGGAGTGGTTCACGCGGGCGGTGGCGGTCAGGCCGTCAATCGGCTTGATGTCGTACTCTGCGCCCAGCACGGCGTAAAAGTTCGGAATACCGATCGCATCGTTCCCCTGATTGACGCCATTTTTGGTTTTGGTCAGCTCGGCCTGCAGCCAGGTGGCGCTGGCATTCAGACGCATCCCCAGCATGGGCTCGCCAAAGACGTTCAGCTCCACGCCACGGTTACGCTGCTCGGCGTCAAGGCCGTAGTGGCCGCTGTCGTCGAGGATCGCCGACGGCATTTTGATTTCGAACAGCGCAAGCGATCCGCCCACGCGGCCAAAGTCCGCCTTCACGCCCACTTCGTTCTGCTTAGAGTGAACGATACCGGTGCTCTGGCCGTAGTTGGTGGCGGTATTAGGCGCGGTTTTGCCCGGCTGCAGCGCTTCGGTATGGTTAGCATAGAGGGAGATTTCCTCCCACGGCTTGTAGACCACGCCGTAGGTTGGCATCCAGCGGCTGCCGTCGAAGCCGTCTGCCGCGTTTTCCGCACCGGTAATTTTGTTATACCCGCGAATGACCACCTTCTGATGGCGCGCCCCGGCGGTGAACAGCAGCTTATCGTCCAGTACGCCCAGCGTATCGCTCAGCAGCCAGCCCTGAGTACGGGTGCGCCCGCTGGTCAGCGGATCGCTGTATTTCCCGCCTGAGCCGTTGAGGTTGCTGCTGTCCGGCATATCCACGCCGGTATTGTGGTAGATGTTGGTCGTCGGGTTATCCTTCGTCGCCGACATTTTCCACGCGATTTTTTCGTTTTTGGTCATCGCCGAATAGCCAACGTTGACCTTGTGCGAGACGAAACCAGTATTGAAATTACCGCGAATGCCCGCCATACCGCTGACGGAGTCGCTGATGCGGTTGGTATCAAGGCGGCTGACCGTTGCCTTGCCGCTTTTATCTACCAGCTTCGGCGCGCTGTAGATCCCTTCCTCATGCGCATGCTGCGCGCCCAGGCCGGTATAGGCGGTCCAGCCGTCGGTGATGTCGTACTCGCTGCGCCACATCCCGAACTCGTTTTCGA
The DNA here is from genome assembly GCF_008122455.1 of Enterobacter sp. C6. Classification (NCBI taxonomy): domain Bacteria; kingdom Pseudomonadati; phylum Pseudomonadota; class Gammaproteobacteria; order Enterobacterales; family Enterobacteriaceae; genus Enterobacter; species Enterobacter sp. C6. The sequence goes on along the minus strand of NZ_QPFW01000122.1, from coordinate 2,214 downwards.
TGTTGCTGTAGGCCCACTTCTGCGAGAAATTGCGATCGCTTTTCGGCGGCTCGGGCACGAAATCCACCGCCGAAATGTTGACGCTGGTTGGGCTACCGTGGAAGGTTTTCTTCTGATAGCCCAGATCAAGCGAGGTGCGGAAGCGGTCACCGCTGTAATCCAGGCCGGTAGAGAGCAGCGTGGTGCGGCGGCGATCGTTCGGTATGCCGGTTTCCCCTTCGCGATGGACCAGGTTCACCCGCGCGCCAAACTGGTCGTTGTCGCCGTAGCGACGACCCGCATCCAGCGTAGTGCCAATCTGAGAATCTGAGGTGTAGTCGACGCCCACTTTCGTCTGCGGGAGTTCGCCCGCGTGTTTTGGCTCAAGGTTGATCATCCCGCCCACGCCGGAGCTCGCCGCGCCGTTCATCAGGGCGTTTGCCCCTTTGAAGATCTCAATGCGCTCAACCATCTGGGTATCCACCACCTGGCGCGGCAGCACGCCGGACAGCCCGCCAAAGGTCATGTCGTCACCGTCGAACTTCAGGCCACGAATACGGTAGGTTTCCGCGCTGTTACCGAACCCCTGAACGAACTGCACGCCCGCGTCGTTGGCGACCACGTCAGCAATGGTTTTCGCCTGCTGATCTTCCACCAGCTTTGAGGTGTAGCTGATGATGGTGAACGGTACGTCCATGGCGTTCTGCTGGCCCAGCATCCCCATCCGTCCGCCGTTTGCCACCTGTCCGTCGAGGAAGGCCGGTACCAGCCGATCGCCACCGGGTTTGAACTCGCTGGCAGGCTTAGCCTGCACGACGAAGGTATCTTCTTTTTGATCGACCGCCGCGAAGGCGGAATGTGTTACCGCGCCAACGGCGAGCGCCAGTAGCGTTTTGTGTATGTTGGTGTTGTTCATCGTTAACTCATTTGAAAGTGCGCGCAAAAATGACCCGTTGTCGGGCCTTAGAATGTATTGATAGCAATGCAAATGAGAACTATACGCATTATCTATGCGTTAGCAAGCGTAACCGCGAACAACATGAATAGATGGGGAGACAGGGTGAGGAACAACCACCCCGTTTCGGGGTGGCTGCAGTGACGTTATTTTTTCTTGTAGATATTGGCCGTACCGTGAATTTTATTGTTGGTGTTCCCTGACGTGAGCACCAGGACATCTGCGCCTTTCTTATCGGCTTTCTCAATCAGTTCTTTTTTTGCATCATCAACCGATACCTCATTCGAGGTACTTACCGTACCGATTTTTTGATACTGAGACGCAACTTTCTTGAACTCATTTTTTGTCAGCAACTGAGCAGCAAAAGCATTGGTCGTAAACAGTAACGCCGTTCCCAACAAAATAGCAGTCGTCTTTTTCATAACCTTTTTTCCTTGAGATTAATCAGCAACTACGAAAAACCTCACGCATTGTGGTGAGGTTTTATGAGCATGGTAGAGAATCTCAGGAAATGCCATACGTTCGGGAAAATTCTTTTATAACAACCCGTTGCATGAAATTACTAACGAATATTAAGAATATTCGAATACCCGCGCGGTGCCAGCAATATCAATGCGTACCGCCGTGCCCGGGTTCCATCCTGGCTGGCTGACGGTCTTCAGAATCACGGGCTGTTGCTGCCCGGCTAATCCGAGGGTGAGCGTCGATAGCTGTCCGGTGAAATCCACATCAAGAATCGAGATCGGGCTTTCATGTGAGGCACATGCCGTCACGCGTAATTGTTCAGGGCGCATCATCACCCTGCCCTGTCCTGTCGCATGCGCGTTGTCCGTCGGCACTTCACCCAGCGCGCACACGGCATACCCGGCAGCGAGTTGAGCTGGCAGGATCACGGCGTCGCCAAGAAACAGCGCCGTCTCTTCGTCAACGGGACGGGTGTAAACCTCATAAGGCGTACCGACCTGTGTGAAGCGTCCGGAGCGCATCACGGCAACCTGCGTGGCAAAGGACAACGCTTCGTTCTGATCGTGGGTGACCAGAATCGAGGCCACGCCCGCTTCGGCCAGCAGATCGGCCGTTGCCTTACGCGTCATGGCGCGCAGGCCGGTATCCAGCGCCGAGAACGGTTCATCCAGCAGCATCAGTGAAGGACGCTGGGCCAGCGCACGGGCAAGCGCCACGCGCTGCTGCTGCCCGCCGGAAATCTCGTGGGGCCAGTGCGTTGCCAGTTGCCTGTCCAGAGACACCATCTCCATCAGCGCCTCAACGCGCTGGCGTTT
>NZ_QPFW01000121.1:0-7212 GCF_008122455.1 Enterobacter sp. C6 | reverse complement strand
CATCCGCTGAAATCACTGATGGCCGCTATTCGTTTCCTGTTCAGCAACCCGCTGATTGGCGGCATTGCGCTGCTCGGCGGCCTGCTGACCATGGCGAGCGCAGTGCGCGTGCTCTACCCGGCGCTGGCGGGAGAGTGGCAGATGAGCGCCTCGGAGATTGGCATTCTCTACGCCGCCATTCCGCTCGGCGCGGCGTGCGGGGCGCTGACCAGCGGCAACCTGGCGCAGAGTGCGCGTCCGGGGCTGATTATGCTGCTTGCCACGCTGGCCTCGTTTATCGCCATCGGCTTCTTTAGCCTGATGCCGGTGTGGGCGCTGGGCGTGTTGTGTCTGGTGATTTTCGGCTGGCTGAGCGCCATCAGCTCGCTCTTGCAGTACACCCTGATCCAGACCCAGACGCCGGAAGGGATGCTCGGGCGCATCAACGGCCTGTGGACGGCGCAGAACGTGACGGGCGATGCCATCGGCGCGGCGATCCTCGGCGGGCTGGGGGCGATAATGACCCCGGTGGCGTCGGCGAGCAGCAGTGGGTTTGCGTTAGCGATAGTTGGTGGGATTTTGTTCGTGGCGTTGGTGGAATTGCGGCGGTTCAGGCAGGAGAGTGTGTTGAACGACGGTGCGGCCTGATGCCCTCACCCCTCCCTCTCCCACGGGGAGAGGGAGGGAAAATGCCTACTTAAACAACGCATTCAATCTGTCTAATACCAACATCGCACTGTAATAATCCAGGCGGAACGTCTCCGTTCCCAGCGCCCAGACGCGCTTGTTCTTCACCGACGGCAGATGCGCGAGCAGCGGGTTGCCGTAAATCGCCTTCACGTCTTTCTCGTCACCGGCAAACACAAACAGCCCCTCGCCGTTCAGCCCCGTCGCCAGATTTTCCCCGCCCAGCTGGATAATGTCGTGGCGCTTACCCTGGCTAGTTGAGGTCTGCAATCCGGGAGGCAGCTCCGCCAGCGCAAAGCCCAACTGGTGCAGCAGCTTGCCCTGCGCGGATTCCGCGGTCCACAGGTTGGCGCTGTGCGCGGCGGCGGTGTAGACGATGGCGTTCACCGGCTGCGGCGGCAGCTTCATCTGCTGTTTCACCTGCGCGAGCTGTTTATCAAACGCGGCAATGCGCTCTGCGGCCTGCTTTTCCTGTCCGGTGATGGTGCCCAGCTGGGTCAGCAGCGCCTGCCAGCTCTTGTCGTCGTAGTTGATGATAAGCGTTGGGGCGATGGCGGAGAGCTGATCGTACAGCGCCAGCGCGGAATCCCCGCCGGTGGCGCTGATCAAAATCAGGTCCGGCATCTGGGCGGCAACCGCTTCAGCGCTCGGCTCGCCAATGTACAGTCGCGCAACCTTCCGCTGCTTCGCGATATCACCCCACTGGCGCAGGAAGCCCTGCCCATCAGCCACGCGGTTATTCGGCGTGGTCGCGCCGCTGGCGACGACCGGTGCGTCAATCGCCAGCAGAGAGCCGGTTAAGGTCACGCTGGTGGAGACAATGCGCGTCGGTTTGCTCTCAAGCGTGTGAACGCCGCGGCTGTCGGTTACCTGACGCGGCCAGTCGGCGGCAGCGGCTGAGGCAAGTCCGAAAACAAAAAGTCCAGGTAAAAGCAGGGTATTTCGAAATACGGCGGGGAATTTCACAGCGCGACATCCTGTTTTTGTTGAAGATAATGCTTCTCATTTTCATGGTTGCCGCGAAGGGATGCAAGCTTTTGTCGCACAAGTTATTTGCCCGACGGTTGACAGCGAAGCGATGTGGGATTAGGTTAGCCGACGAAAATATAAATGATAATCATTATTGCTTCTTTTATCATTTTGAGGAGGATGATATGGATACGTCCCTGGCTGAGGAAGTTCAGCACACCGCAACCACGCTCGAATCAGACCGCTTTTTCTTTATGTCGCCTTACCGCAGCTTTACCACGTCCGGCTGCTTTGCCCGCTTCAGTGAACCTGCCGTTGGCGGCGACGATCCGGCAGGCCGTTTCCAGCAGAAATTAGCCCAGGCTTTCCAGAACGCGAAGGCCAGCGGCATCGCCCATCCGGTGATGGTAGGGGCTATCCCGTTCGATACCCGCAAGCCATCCTCTCTGTTTATTCCACAACGCTGGCAGACCTTTTCCCGTCCGGCGCGTCAGCAGTCCGCACGCTATTTTTCCGGCTCGCAGGCGCTGAAGGTGGAACAACGCACCGAGATCCCGCCGCAGCCCGTGTTCGAAGAGATGGTTGCCCGCGCCGCGTCGCTCACTGCCACGCCGCAGGTGAACAAGGTGGTGCTGTCGCGCCTGATTGATATCACGACCGATAAGCACATTGATAGCGGCGCGCTGATGGAGCGCCTGATCGCTCAGAACCCGGCGAGCTTTAACTTCCACGTGCCGCTGGAAGACGGCGGCGTACTGCTCGGCGCCAGCCCGGAGCTGCTGCTGCGCAAAGAGGGTGGGCACTTTAGCTCGCTGCCGCTGGCAGGCTCCGCGCGTCGTCAGCCGGACGACTTGCTTGATCGTGAAGCGGGCAACAAGCTGCTGGCCTCTGAAAAAGACCGTCACGAGCACGACCTGGTGACCCAGGCGATGAAGGCCATTCTGGCACCGCGCAGCCACCATCTCAGCATGCCGGATTCGCCTCAGTTGATTACCACGCCGACGCTGTGGCATCTGGCAACGCCGGTAGAAGGCGAGGCGCGTAAAAATGAAAACGCCCTGACGCTGGCCTGTCTGCTGCACCCGACGCCGGCGCTGAGCGGTTTCCCGCATCAGGTGGCGAAAGACCTGATCGCCGAGCTGGAGCCGTTCGACCGCGAGCTGTTCGGCGGCATCGTCGGCTGGTGCGACAGCGAAGGCAACGGCGAGTGGGTGGTGACCATCCGCTGCGCGCGTCTTCGTGAAAATACCGTTCGCCTGTTTGCCGGTGCGGGCATTGTGCCTGCCTCCTCGCCGGTGGGCGAGTGGCGCGAAACCGGCGTGAAGCTTTCCACCATGCTCAACGTGTTTGGTTTGCACTAAGGAAGACTCATGACCATTCCCTTTACCCGCTGGCCTGAGGCATTTGCCCGCCGCTACCGTGAAAAAGGCTACTGGCAGGATCTGCCGTTGACCCACATCCTGACCGATCGGGCGGACAGCGATGCGGTGGCGATTATCGATGGCGATCGCCACATTACCTACCGCGCGCTGAATCAGGCCGTAAACAACCTGGCCTCAGTCCTTCAGGCGCGTGGGCTTCAGCGTGGCGAGACGGCGCTGGTGCAGCTTGGCAACGTGGCCGAGTTCTACATGACCTTCTTCGCGCTGCTGCAAATCGGCGTCGCGCCGGTCAACGCGCTCTTTAGCCACCAGCGCAGCGAGCTGAACGCCTACGCGGCGCAGATCAACCCCGCCGTGCTGATCGCCGATCGCGACCACGCGCTATTCGCGGACGATGAGTTCCTCAACGCCTTTGTGGATGCGCACCACTCGGCACGGGTCGTACTCCTGCGCGGCGATAAGGGTGACTACGCCCTGGAAGCGGCGATTGCGCGTCCAGCTGACAACTTCATCCCTAACCCGACGCCCGCCGACGAAGTGGCATTCTTCCAGCTCTCCGGCGGCAGCACCGGCACGCCGAAGCTGATCCCGCGCACGCACAACGATTACGACTACAGCATTCGCCGCAGCAACGAGATCTGCGGCATTACTGCGCACACCCGATATCTGAACGCGCTCCCTGCGGCGCATAACTACGCCATGAGTTCGCCGGGATCGCTGGGCGTCTTCACGGCGGGCGGCTGCGTGGTGCTGGCGAACGATCCGAGCGCGACGCTCTGCTTCCCGCTGATTGAACGGCATCAGATTAACGTCACCTCGCTGGTCCCTCCGGCGGTGAGCCTCTGGCTGCAGGCGATTGCCGACGGTGCGGGGAACGCGCAGCTTAACTCCCTGAAGCTGCTGCAGGTGGGCGGCGCACGCCTCTCCGCCACGCTTGCGGAGCGCATTCCGGCGGAAATCGGCTGCCAGCTTCAGCAGGTGTTCGGCATGGCGGAAGGGCTGGTGAACTACACCGCGCTCGACGACGCGCCGGAGCGCATCATCAACACCCAGGGCCGCCCGATGTGCCCGGACGACGAAGTGTGGGTGGCGGACGAGCACGGCAACCCGCTGCCGCGCGGGGACGTCGGGCGCCTGATGACGCGCGGTCCGTATACCTTCCGCGGCTATTTCAACAGCCCGGAACACAACGCCAGCGCCTTCGACGCCGACGGCTTTTACTGCTCCGGGGATCTGATCGCCATTGACGAGCAGGGCTACATCACCGTGCAGGGGCGCGAGAAAGATCAGATCAACCGCGGCGGCGAGAAGATTGCTGCCGAAGAGATCGAGAACCTGCTGCTGCGCCATGAGGCGGTGATCCACGCCGCGCTGGTGAGCATGGAGGACAGCCTGCTGGGCGAAAAAAGCTGTGCGTATCTGGTGGTGAAACAGCCCCTGCGCGCGGTCGAGGTGCGTCGCTTCCTGCGCGAGCAGGGCGTCGCCGAATTCAAGCTGCCGGACCGAGTGGAGAGCGTGGATGCGCTCCCGCTGACGCCTGTCGGCAAAGTCGATAAGAAACAGTTGCGCCTGTGGCTTGCTGAACGCGCCCGGGGCTGAGGAAAAGAGTATGGCCATTCCAAAATTAACCGCTTACGCGCTGCCCACCGCCGCAGAGCTGCCGACCAGCAAGGTGAACTGGGCGTTTGAGCCCGAGCGCGCGGCGCTGCTGATCCACGATATGCAGGAGTATTTCCTGAACTTCTGGGGCGAAAACAGCGAGATGATGCAGCAGGTGGTGGCGAACATCGCCAGACTGCGCGCCTGGTGCAAAGAACACAATATCCCGGTGTACTACACCGCGCAGCCAAAAGAGCAGAGCGACGAAGACCGCGCCCTGCTGAACGACATGTGGGGGCCGGGCCTGACCCGTTCGCCGGAGCAGCAGCGCATCGTCGCCGAGCTGGCGCCGGACGAAGCGGACACGGTGCTGGTGAAGTGGCGTTACAGCGCGTTCCACCGCTCGCCGCTGGAGCAGATGCTGAAAGAGACGGGCCGCAACCAGCTGCTGATTACCGGCGTCTACGCCCACATCGGCTGCATGACCACCGCCACCGATGCCTTTATGCGCGACATTAAGCCGTTCTTCATTGCCGACGCGCTGGCGGATTTCACCCGTGACGAGCACCTGATGTCGCTGAACTATGTGGCCGGACGCTCGGGCCTCGTGGTGATGACCGACGAACTGCTGCCGTCCGTTCCGGCCTCGAAGGCCGCACTGCGCGAGCTTATTCTGCCGCTGCTGGACGAGTCCGACGAGCCGATGGATGACGAAAACCTGATCGACTACGGCCTGGATTCAGTGCGCATGATGGCGCTGGCCGCCCGCTGGCGCAAAGTACACGGCGATATCGACTTCGTGATGCTGGCAAAAAATCCAACAATCGACGCCTGGTGGGCGCTGCTTTCCCGCGAGGTGAAGTGATGGGACTGGATTTCACCGGAAAAACCGTCTGGGTGACGGGCGCGGGGAAGGGGATTGGCTACGCGACCGCACTGGCGTTCGCCGAAGCCGGCGCGCAGGTGACCGGGTTCGATCTGGCGTTTCCGCAGGATGATTACCCGTTCGCCACCGAAACGCTGGACGTGGCGAACGCCGCGCAGGTGCATGAGGTGTGCGGGCGCGTGCTGACAACGCTTGAGCGTCTGGACGTGCTGGTCAACGCGGCGGGCATTCTGCGCATGGGGGCAACGGACCAGCTCTCGCAGGAGGACTGGCAGCAGACCTTCGCGGTCAACGTCGGCGGCGCGTTCAATCTGTTCCAGCTGACCATGGGGCAGTTTCGCCGTCAGCAGGGCGGGGCGATTGTGACCGTGGCATCCGATGCGGCGCACACGCCGCGCATCGGCATGAGCGCCTATGGCGCATCGAAAGCGGCGCTGAAAAGCCTGGCCCTGACCGTCGGGCTGGAGCTGGCAGGCAGCGGCGTGCGCTGTAATCTGGTGTCGCCGGGCTCAACGGACACCGATATGCAGCGCACCCTGTGGAAAAGCGACGATGCGGAGCAGCAGCGCATCCGCGGCTTCGGCGAGCAGTTTAAGCTCGGCATTCCGCTGGGTAAAATCGCCCGTCCGCAGGAGATCGCCAGCACGGTGCTGTTCCTGGCGTCCGATGCCGCCAGCCATATCACCCTCCAGGATATCGTGGTGGACGGCGGCTCCACGCTGGGGGCGTAAGATGATCTGGAAACGTCATATACCGCTCGAGGAGCTGAACGCGACCAGCCTGAATACCCTGGTGGCGCATCTCGGTATTGTCTATACCCGTATCGGTGACGACACGCTGGAAGCGGAGATGCCGGTGGATGCGCGTACCCACCAGCCGTTTGGCCTGCTGCACGGCGGCGCGTCGGCGGCGCTGGCGGAGACGCTGGGCTCAATGGCCGGTTTTCTGATGACCCGCGACGGGCAGAGCGTGGTGGGGACGGAGCTGAACGCCACGCACCATCGCGCGGTCTCCCACGGTAAGGTACGCGGGGTGTGCCAGCCGCTGCATCTTGGGCGTTCGAGCCAAAGCTGGGAGATCGTGGTCTTCGACGAGCAGGGGCGGCGGTGCTGCACCTGCCGGCTGAGTACGATGGTGTTGGGCTAGCCCAGGCAGATCAAAGTGATCGGCTTAACACTGTGGTGTAAATCTCTGGTTTGACCACGCATTATTGCGTTTCAAAGTTGTTAAATTTTTCCGGTTGTTCTAGAAACAAAATGTAACATCTCACTGTTTCACAACAACGGACAACAACTATGAACAACTCAGGGAAATACCTTACATGGGCAGGGCTCTCCGTTGTGGGAGCCTTTGCCCTGGGCTATATCGCCCTCAACCGGGGGGAGCAGATCAACGCGCTCTGGATCGTTGTCGCCTCCGTCTGCATTTATCTGATCGCGTACCGTTTTTATGGCCGCTATATCGCAAAGAACGTGTTAGGCGTTGATGCGACGCGCATGACGCCAGCCGTCCGCCACAACGACGGGCTGGACTACGTGCCGACCGACAAGAAAGTGCTGTTCGGTCACCATTTTGCGGCGATTGCCGGGGCAGGCCCGCTGGTGGGTCCGGTGCTGGCGGCGCAAATGGGTTACCTGCCGGGGATGATCTGGATCCTCGCCGGGGTGGTATTGGCGGGGGCGGTACAGGACTTTATGGTGCTGTTTGTCT
>NZ_QPFW01000120.1:0-7181 GCF_008122455.1 Enterobacter sp. C6 | reverse complement strand
CCAGCAGGCGCGCGCCGACCTGCTGCTCCAGGATCTGAATCTGCTGGCTTAACGGGGGTTGAGAGATATTCAGCCGTGCCGCCGCGCGGCCAAAATGCAGCTCTTCGGCGACGGCGACAAAGTAGCGGAGATGACGCAGCTCGATATTCATATTTCTAACGTATCATTTGAGATTATTAATATATTAGACAGAATATTTACATTTTCCTACCCTGAAGAGGTGGTCATACCCGTCACCAGAAATCACGGGGATGTTTAAGCAAGGAAACTGTGTGAGTCGTACAACTACCATTGATATCGATCCGGCAAGCGATATCAATGATTTACCTGCAACATCGCAGCCGGTCCAGTTCATTAAACGTGGTACCCCCCAATTTATGCGCGTCACGCTGGCGCTCTTTTCCGCCGGTCTGGCCACCTTCGCCCTGCTCTATTGCGTTCAGCCGATCCTGCCCGTCCTCTCGCATGAATTTGGCGTATCGCCTGCCAGCAGCAGCGTTTCACTCTCTATTTCTACCGGCATGCTGGCGATTGGCCTGCTCTTTACCGGGCCGCTGTCCGACGCCATTGGCCGTAAACAGGTGATGGTGACCGCGCTGATGCTGGCCTCGGTCTGTACATTACTCTCGACCATGATGACCAGCTGGCACGGTATTCTGGTGATGCGCGCGCTGATTGGGCTGTCGCTCAGCGGCGTGGCGGCGGTCGGGATGACCTATCTCAGCGAGGAGATTCACCCAAGCTTTGTTGCCTTCTCTATGGGGCTTTACATCAGCGGGAACTCGATTGGCGGGATGAGCGGACGCCTGCTGAGCGGGGTCTTTACGGACTTCTTTAGCTGGCGTATTGCGCTGGCGGTCATCGGGTGTTTTGCGCTGGCATCAGCCCTGATGTTCTGGAAAATTCTGCCGGAATCGCGCCATTTCCGCCCGACCTCTTTGCGCCCGAAAACGCTGTTTATCAACTTCCGCCTGCACTGGCGTGACAAAGGGCTTCCGCGCCTGTTTCTGGTCGGCTTCCTGCTGATGGGCTCCTTCGTCACGCTGTTCAACTATATTGGCTACCGCCTGATGCTCTCGCCATGGCATCTGAGCCAGGCGATTGTCGGTTTACTCTCGGTTGCTTATTTGACCGGTACGTGGAGTTCACCGAAGGCCGGGGCGATGACCGCACGCTATGGACGCGGCCCGGTCATGCTGTTCTTCACGGCGGTGATGCTGGTCGGCCTGCTGCTGACGCTCTTCTCCTCCCTGTGGCTGATTTTTGCCGGCATGCTGCTCTTCTCCGCGGGGTTCTTCGCCGCCCACTCGGTCGCCAGCAGCTGGATTGGTCCGCGCGCGCGTCGCGCCAAAGGTCAGGCATCGTCTCTTTATCTGTTTAGCTATTACCTGGGGTCCAGCATCGCCGGGACGCTCGGCGGCGTCTTCTGGCATAACTACGGCTGGAACGGCGTGGGCGGGTTTATCGCGCTGATGCTGTGCGCGGCGCTGCTGGTGGGAGCGAGTCTTCATAAACGTCTGAGATAGTAAGGGACTGATGCCCGGTAAGACGAGCGATCCCGAAAAACGGCACCAGCGTACTGGTGCCGTTTCACGTTCAGGAATCCCAGGCCTGCTCTATCTTACCGGCTTCAAACTGCGGAGGCGGTTTTCGGAAACGGCGCGTGAGCCATGTCAGGTAAAGGATCCCCAGTGCCGCCCAGATGAGGCCAAGCGTCAGGGACGTCGCTTCGAGATTTATCCACAGCACGCCGACCGTGACGGCACCAATGAGCGGCAGCAGGAGATAGTGGAACCGATCTTTCCACGTTTTGTTCAGCCCCTTACGCCGCCAGAAATGGTTGTACACCGAGAGATTAACAAACGTAAACGCCACCAGCGCGCCAAAGTTGATCAGCGCCGTCGCGGTCACGAGATCGAAGTACAGGGCCGACAGCGCCACTATCCCAACCATAATGACGTTCAGGGCCGGCGTACGCCATTTCGGATGCACGTAGCCAAACACGCGCTCCGGAAAGACGTTGTCACGCCCCATCACATACAGTAAGCGTGAGACGCTGGCGTGCGAGGCCAGGCCTGAAGCGAGCGTATTCACAAACGTGGTACACAGAAACACCGACTGGAAGAGCTTGCCGCCCACGTATAGCGCGATTTCCGGCAGCGCGGCGTCCGGGTTCTTGAAGCGGGCGATCGTCGGGAAAAAGAGTTGCATGAAAAACGAGGCAACAATGAATATCAGCCCGCCATACAGTGCGGTCAGGAAAATGGCTTTGGGAATAACCCGCGCTGCGTTTGGCGTCTCTTCCGACAGCGTGGTGACCGCGTCAAAGCCGAGGAAAGAGAAGCAGACGATAGTCGCGCCGGTAATAATCGGGATCAGGTGAGCGTTCTCGCTGATAAACGGCTGGAGCGACCAGACGGTGCCGACGCCCTCCCCCTTATGCAGTCCGTGCACCACGAGGATGACAAACACCACCATGATGGCGATCTGCACCAGCACAAACAGGGTGTTGAAGTTGGCGACCAGATTCACGCTCTTCAGGTTCGCCAGCGTCAGGATCGTCACAAACCCCACTACCCAGACCCACGGCGGAACTTCAGGGAACAACGCGGAAAGGTAGATCTTCGCCAGCAGCACGTTAATCATCGGCAGGAAGAGATAGTCCAGCAGCGATGACCAGCCGACCATAAAGCCTAAGTGGGGGCCGATCGATTTCTGCGTGTAGGTGTACGCGGAGCCCGCTTCCGGGAACTGCCGTACCAGTTTGCCGTAGCTGATGGCGGTAAACATGACGCCAGCCAGCGCCAGGAGATACGAGGCGGGCACGTGGCCGTTGCTGATACCGGACACAATGCCGAAGGTATCAAACACGGTCATAGGAGTGAGGTAAGCCAGCCCCATCATGACCACCTGCCAGAGCTTGAGGGAACTGCGCAGCCGGGTTCTTCCGGCCATGCGCGGCGAGTCAAGAGAGGTGTTAGTCGCCATAAACCGTCCCCCCCATGCTTACCGTGGTTTGCAATCGCGCTGTCCTTAACGCAAACCTGCTTAGCAAAGGGGGAAGTTGTAAAGAACACACGCGATCGTACCAGCGCACCGTCTCTGGCTCGCACTCACAGCAGGTGCCTGACTGGCCCCCTTCGCCCTGCGGATAGTTGAACATCTGCATCATTTCCTACCTCGTCACACAGTGTCGTTAAGAAAATCCCTGTGCCGCCTGCGCTCCATAACGCGACTCCCGGGAGATAGCTGGCGTGCCAGCAAACAGTTAGGCCAGGCTCCGCGCAGGCCGTTTGGTGATACGTATGAGATGAAACAAAGCGGCCCCTTACCGGGGCACGTCATCAGGCGTTTTTGAGCATCCACTCAATTTCAGTTTCGGTAATCAGGCGTTCAAACTGCAGTAATTCATCATTTTTGCAGGCGTGATAGACGTGGCAGAAACGTTCGCCCAGCCGCTCGCGAAGGCTATCGTTTTGCATAAATTCCCACAGCGCATCGCTCTGACGAATCGGGAACGGCAGTCCGTCCTGCTCCAGACCATTGCCTTCCACTTCTTCCTGCAGGGGCAAATCGTTATCCAGCCCATGTAAAATACCGGCAAAAATCGCCGCCATCACCAGATACGGATTCGCGTCAGCGCCCGCCACCCGGTACTCGACCCGATGGTTATGGCGATCGCCGCAGGGGATACGCAGGGCAACGGTGCGATTATTGTGTCCCCATGAGGCCTGCGTCGGCACGTACATTCCCGGCTGGAAGCGACGGTAGGAGTTGACGTTCGGTGCCAGCAGCGCCATGGATGCAGGCATCAGATCGATCATCCCGGCCAGCGCGCGTTTAAGCAGCGCGGAATCCTCGCCGTTGGCGTCTGCGAGCACGTTTTCGCCTCGGTTGTTTTGCATGCTGATGTGGATATGCATCCCGCTGCCCGCATGCTCTTCATACGGCTTTGCCATAAACGTGGCGTGCATCTTATGTTTTTCCGCCATCTGCCTGACGAGACGTTTTAGCGCCAGCGCATCGTCGCAGGCATCGAGCACGTTTTCCGTATGGTGCAGGTTAATCTCAAACTGGCCCGGGGAGGCCTCAGCCACGGCCCCGTCAGCGGGGATGAGCTGCAGCTGCGCCAGTTCGTCAATGTCGTTCAGCACATCAGCAAAGTGGTTCAAATTATCAACCGAGTAGACCTGACTCTGCGTGTTACGCACGTCGGTGCCCGGCGCGCAGGGTGGCTGCAGATAGCCGTCGGCATCGCGTTTACGGTCAAGTAAATAGAACTCCAGCTCTACCGCTACCACGGGGAACAGACCGCGCTGGCGCAGCTGCTGCCAGAGTCGGTTGAGTACGTTCCGCGGCTCAACGTCAAAGGGAGCGCCATCTTCATCAACCATGGTGAGCTGCACCTGACCAATGTATTCCGGGTCGGCGGCGGACGGTGTCAGGGTGCCCGGTACCGGCACGCAGATGCAGTCCGGCTCACCGAGCTCCTGCCCCAGGCCCGCCTCTTCCACGACGTTACCCAAAATGTCCATGGCGAAAACCGATGCCGGGAAATAGCAGCCTTTTTCAAGTTTGCTCAGTCCGGCAACCGGGATGCGTTTACCGCGAAAACAGCCGTTCAGGTCAGTCAGGAGGACGTCAATAAACTGGGTGTCAGGATACTTTTCTAAATAGCGCTTCACTTCCTGCGTAAAGGCGCTGCCCCGCCTCTCATCCGTGTGCTGCACAAAGTTCTCAACTTCTACGATATTGGTTTCCATGATTTACCACCGTTTTTGGGTTTTGCGTTCGCTGCTCAGGACTGTCAAATATAATGTCCACCCTATCGAATCTGTATGCAAACAAATTGTTTGTCAAATGTTAAATTAAGTTTGCAAAACGTAGATCCCGTTGCTAGATTGAGAAAATATTGAACGAAAAGGCCGTTTCAGAGGTGAGAATGGCCTAAATTTAGTCCACTTTGTGAGGGCGATCATGGAAAATATAATGAACAAGCCAGTTATTGGCGTGGTGATGTGCAGAAACAGGCTTAAGGGTCATGAGACCCAAACCCTGCAAGAAAAGTACCTGAATGCCGTTATTAACGCAGGGGGCTTACCTATTGCCTTACCGCATGCGCTGGCAGAGCCAGAGCTCCTTACCGCTCTGCTCCCAACCCTCGACGGGATTTACCTGCCGGGCAGCCCAAGTAACGTGCAGCCGCACCTTTATGGTGAAAACGGCGATGAGCCTAACGCCGATCCCGGGCGAGATCTTCTGAGTATGGCGCTGATTGCCGCCGCGCTCGAAAGGCGCATCCCCATTTTCGCCATCTGCCGGGGGCTGCAGGAACTGGTTGTTGCAACGGGAGGGACGCTGTATCGCCGCCTGTTCGAGCAGAACGACCTGCTTGAGCACCGGGAAGATCCTGAACTGCCGGTTGAGCTACAATACGCCCCGTCTCATGAAGTTCAGGTTCAGGAGGGAGGACTGCTGTCTCAATTAATACCAGGCTGTAACACATTTTGGGTAAACTCGTTACACGGGCAAGGTGCACGGACGTTAGGACCACGGCTTCGCGTGGAGGCCCGCTCGACGGATGGGCTGGTCGAGGCGGTCAGCGTTCATGACCACCCTTTTGCCCTCGGTGTGCAATGGCACCCCGAATGGAACAGCAGCGAGTACGCCCTGTCACGCATGTTGTTTGAAGGTTTTATCACCGCCTGTCAAAGCCACATTGCTGAGAAGCAGCGGCTTTGACCACTACCGTAAAGGAAATGCAACTATGAGCGATGACGGACTGGCGCCAGGGAAACGTCTGTCTGAGATCCGCCAACAGCTGGGTCTCTCGCAGCGGCGTGCCGCCGAACTGTCTGGGTTAACACACAGTGCCATCAGCACCATTGAGCAGGATAAAGTCAGTCCTGCCATCAGTACGCTGCAAAAGCTACTGAAAGTCTATGGGCTGTCGCTCTCGGAATTCTTTTCGGAACCGGAAAAACCTGATGAACCGCAGGTGGTTATTAATCAGGAAGACCTTATCGAAATAGGCAGTCAGGGGGTTTCGATGAAGCTGGTTCATAACGGAAATCCGAACCGTACGCTGGCGATGATTTTTGAAACTTACCAGCCTGGAACCACGACCGGAGAGAGGATCAAACACCAGGGTGAGGAGATCGGTACGATACTGGAAGGTGAAATATTGTTGACAATTAATGGCCAGCAATATCACCTGGTTGCGGGGCAGAGCTATGCCATCAATACCGGCATACCGCACAGCTTCAGCAACACCTCGGCAGGCATCTGCCGCATTATCAGTGCCCACACCCCCACCACGTTCTAATTACCACTCAGTCCCGGCGTAAGCACGCTTACGCCGGGACACATAAAAACGATCGATGTCGGCATTCAACGGGTTAATTCCCGGGATGCCTCACGGCTTCGTATTGCCTGAAACGGCCATGCCTTTATTTATCTGATTGCGAAAGAAAGGAGTGAATATGCATTTTAAGCACCTGACTTACTGGCAGGATAAAGCAAAAAACAGCGCCATTGAGGCCCGGTTATTTATTAACGGTGCCTATTGTGACGCCGCCGATAATACCACGTTTGAAACCGTCAATCCCGCGACCCAAAAGACGCTGGCAAACGTCGCCCGTGGCAAGCAGGCGGACGTGGACCGTGCAGTTCAGGCCGCGCGTGAGGTATTTGAGCGCGGTGACTGGTCACAGGCGTCTCCGGCGCAGCGCAAGGCCGTGCTGAATACGCTCGCCGATTTGATGGAACGCCATAGCGAAGAGCTGGCCTTACTGGAAACGCTGGACACCGGTAAACCCATCCGCCACAGCCTGCGCGACGATATTCCCGGCGCGGCTCGCGCTATTCGCTGGTACGCCGAAGCGGCGGATAAAGTCTACGGCGAAGTGGCGCCTACGGGTCCGGGCGAGCTGGCGATGATCGTGCGCGAGCCCATCGGGGTTGTTGCGGCCATCGTCCCCTGGAACTTCCCGCTGCTGCTGGCCTGCTGGAAGCTGGGCCCGGCGCTGATCGCGGGCAACAGCGTGGTACTGAAACCGTCGGAGAAATCGCCGCTCTCCGCCCTGCGGCTGGCCGGGCTGGCGAAAGAGGCGGGCCTGCCGGACGGCGTGCTGAATGTAATAAGCGGTTACGGCCACGAAGCGGGCCAGGCGCTGTCGCTG
>NZ_QPFW01000119.1:0-7079 GCF_008122455.1 Enterobacter sp. C6 | reverse complement strand
GTAGAATCCATCACCGACTGGAACGCCAGAACCGGCGGGAGCTGCGCCAGCCGTTGCTCCCGCGCCGCGCGGCCAATTTGCTCCTGCAGGGCCTTCGTCAGCAGCCACGACTGGCGGGCGGCGTTCACCGGGAAAGAGTTGTATTTATACGGATTATATTCCGGGGAGATATTCAGCCAGGCCGCTTTGGCAAACGGCGGCAGCAGCGCCGGTAGCCCGGCAAAACCGGCGAACCGCGCAAAGGCCGTCACGCCAATCATCGGTGAGAGCAGGATCACCTGCTGCGGTTTACGCAGCGCTGGCGCGTCCAGCGCATCGAGGGCATATTTCATCGCCAGCGCCCCGCCGTTGGAGTAGCCCACCAGATGCAGAGGCACAGCATCACCCGCCAGGCGCGTGGCTTCCCGTACGGCAAGGCGCGTGGCCGCCAGCCACATTTCCCAGTCAACATCCGTCAGCGCGCCGGGCGCGGTGCCGTGTCCGGGAAGACGCGGGACCACGGCCACAAAGCCGTGCTGCTGATAGTTCACGGCAAGGCGCCTGACGCTGTATGGCGAATCCGTCAACCCGTGCAGTAGCACCACCGCGCCGCGGGGCTTGCCGGCTGGCATCAGCACAAAGGAGCGGTTGGCATCGGGGGCAAACTGACCGGGCCACACCAGGCTATGACGGTAATAGCGGTTTAACGGGGTTTGTTCCTCGCCCGCTGTTTTCGCCGTCACCGCGTTATCCAGATCGGTGAAAATCGCCTTTTCCCGCGCGAGGTACCCGGCAAAGTCGGCGTTATCCAGCTCGCGCACGGACATCTCATCGGCCCGCCAGGTATGCCAGAGATGCAGTTCCGGCCCCTGCTGCGAGAGATACACCCGCACCGCCAGCAGAACGACCAGAACGATCCCCACGACCATTCCTGTTTTCTTTGCAAGCGCGATCAGGCGCACGCTGACTCGCCAGGGCAAATTCGCCATGAGGGATCCTTTTATGTTCTCAGTGCTTCTATCTTATCAAAAATGTGAACAGGCTGACGTATTCACCAAATTCATACCTGCACGGTCAGACAGTGCACCAAAAGTGAACTACGCTGCACAAATGTTGATCATTGGTTAACCAAATACTGCATGAAGTTTACTGCGCAGCGGGGTTTCACCCGCCTGTGAACATGGCACGCGTCATGCATTGTTAACCAGGTAACACATTTTCGGCCATTGACAGCCAGTTAACAGCGAGGCGGTATGACGACGAAACCTGAGATGTTGAGCCGTATCGAAGCGACCTTCAGCCAGCTGACACCCAGCGAAAAGCGGGTCGGGAGCTGGCTGCTGGCGCACGCCGCGCAAATCCCGTTTGAAACGGCGGAGAGCGTCGGGCTGGCAAGCGGGACCAGCGGAATTACCGTCGGTCGCTTCCTGCGCAAGCTGGGGTATCGCAACCTGGAGGATGCCAAAAAGAGCCTGCGCGATCCGTACCAGCCCTGGGGCATGAACGAGCGCCTCGACTCCTGGCAGCAGCAGCGCCCCCTGCCCAATCGCCTTCAGCATGCTCTGTCGCTGGAGGTGGATGCCATTACGCAGGTGTATCAGCTGGCGCAAACGGACGCTTTTCGTCAGGTGGTGCACAACCTCGCCCACGCGGACGCGGTGTTTGTGCTGGGGATCCAGTCCACGCGCGGGATTGCCAATGCCTTCTTCAGCCACCTTGAATACCTCCGCCCGCGCGTGAGCTATTCGGAGGGCGCTTCCGGCAGTTGGGTGGAATCCCTGAACTCCGGGTTTGCGCACCCTTATGTCGTGCTGACCGACACGCGCACCTACTCCACGATGGCTCGCCAGTACTGCCGCGTCGCGAGCGAGAAAGGCATTCCGCTGGCCTTAATCACCGACATCTGGTGCCCGTGGGCGCGGGATTACCCGATTGATTTACTGCAGGTGAAAACCGATACCGGTCATTTCTGGGATTCACTTGCCCCGGTGAGCTGTCTGTTCAACCTGCTGCTGTCGGGCGTGGTGGAAGCGCTGGGTGAGGCGCTCCCGGCGCGTCTGGCGGTAAACCGACAATTACAACAAGAGTTTGGTCAATTCGAACGCTAAAGGAGCGGAGCTATGCCCGAAGAGAGTGAACTGATTGATGTGGCGAAGACGTTTCCCACGCTGCATATCGATCTGAAGTACGCCACCGCCGACAACATCACCGGCCGCCCGATCTATCAGGAGGCGCTGTGCCTGCTGCATACCGACGCGGCCACCGCCCTGGCAAAAGCCATCAGCATTGCCTCTCTGGCCGGTCTGAAGCTGGTGGTCTACGACGCCTATCGGCCGCAGCAGGCGCAGGCTCAGCTGTGGGATGCCTGTCCGAACCCGGAATACGTGGTCGACGTGGCGATTGGCTCCAATCACAGCCGCGGCACGGCCATCGACGTGACCCTGATGGATGAACATAACGCCGTGCTGGATATGGGGGCCGGTTTTGATGAAATGCATGACCGATCGCATCCGTATCACCCCTCCGTGCCGCCGCACGCCCAGCGCAACCGTCTGCTGTTGAACGCCATCATGTTTGGCGGCGGTTTTGTGGGTATCAGCAGCGAATGGTGGCACTTTGAACTGCCGAATGCCGCCAGCTACCCGCTGCTTGACGACCGTTTTGCCTGTTTTCCACTGACGCACACCCCTCTTTAAACCTGGAGCACTGCCATGAAAACATCGCTTATCTCGACTCTGATCGCCGCCACGCTGGCCCTGAGTGCCCCGCTGGCGCTGGCTGCCGTCCCGAAAGACATGCTGGCGATCGGCAAAGCCGCTGACCCACAAACGCTCGATCCGGCCATCACCATTGATAACAACGACTGGACCGTCACCTATCCGTCCTACCAGCGTCTGGTCAAGTACAAGCCAGGCTCTACCGAGGTGGAAGGCGATCTGTCGACGGGCTGGAAGGCGTCCGACGACCAGAAAGAGTGGACCTTCACCCTGGCGGATAACGCCAAATTCTCCGACGGCACACCGGTCACCGCCGAGGCGGTCAAACTCTCCTTTGAGCGCCTGCTGAAGCTCAGCCAGGGGCCGTCCGAAGCCTTCCCGAAAGATCTGAAAATTGATGCCGTTGATGAGCATACGGTGAAGTTCACCCTCAGCCAGCCGTTCGCGCCTTTCCTCTACACCCTGGCGAACGACGGCGCCTCCATCATTAACCCGACGGTGCTGAAGGCCAATGCCGCGGACGATGCGCGCGGCTATCTGGCGCAAAACACCGCCGGCTCCGGACCGTTTATGCTGAAGAGCTGGCAGAAAGGCCAGCAGCTGGTGCTGGTGCCAAACCCCCACTGGCAGGGTGAGAAGCCACACTTCAAGCGCGTCTCGGTAAAAATTATCGGTGAGAGCGCATCGCGTCGTCTGCAGCTTTCCCGCGGTGACCTGGACATTGCCGACTCACTTCCGGTCGATCAGCTTGCGGCCCTGAAGCAGGAAGGGAAAGTGGCCGTCGCCGAATACCCGTCCCTGCGCGTGACTTACCTCTATCTCAACAACAGCAAAGCGCCGCTCAACCAGGTCGATTTACGCCGCGCGGTCTCCTGGGCGACGGACTATCAGGGGATGGTGAAAGGCATTCTGAGCGGCAACGGCAAGCAGATGCGCGGCCCGATCCCGGAAGGCATGTGGGGCTTTGACGCCACGGCAATGCAGTACAGCTTCGATGAGGCCAAAGCTAAAGCGGCGCTGGAGAAGGTCAAAGATAAGCCCGCCAGCCTGACCTTCCTCTACTCGGACAACGATCCGAACTGGGAGCCTATCGCCCTCTCGACGCAGGCCAGCCTTGGCAAAATCGGCATTAACGTCAAGCTGGAAAAACTGGCCAACGCCACCATGCGCGACCGCGTCGGAAAAGGCGATTACGACATTGCCATCGGCAACTGGAGCCCGGACTTTGCCGACCCGTACATGTTCATGAACTACTGGTTCGAATCGGACAAAAAAGGGCTGCCGGGCAACCGGTCGTTCTATGAGAACAAAGAGGTCGATTCCCTGCTGCAGGCGGCGCTGAAAACCACCGACCAGGCGGAACGCACCAAAGATTACCAGCAGGCGCAAAAGGTGGTCATCGACGAGGCG
Organism: Enterobacter sp. C6; assembly: GCF_008122455.1. Classification (NCBI taxonomy): domain Bacteria; kingdom Pseudomonadati; phylum Pseudomonadota; class Gammaproteobacteria; order Enterobacterales; family Enterobacteriaceae; genus Enterobacter; species Enterobacter sp. C6. The sequence continues at coordinate 2,973 of NZ_QPFW01000119.1, read as the reverse complement.
GCCTACGTTTATCTGTTCCAGAAGAACTACCAGTTGGCGATGAACAAAGAGGTCAAAGGCTTCACCTTTAATCCAATGCTCGAGCAGGTGTTCAACATCGCCACCATGAGTAAATAACGGTTCTCGCCGGGGGAAAGTGTATGACGTTCTGGAGCATCGTGCGCCAGCGCTGCTGGGGGTTACTCCTGGTGGTGGCCGGTGTCTGTATTATCACTTTTATTATTTCACACCTGATCCCCGGCGATCCGGCCCGTCTGCTGGCCGGCGATCGCGCCAGCGACGAAATCGTGCAGAACATCCGCCAGCAGTTAGGGCTGGATCAGCCGCTGTATATACAGTTTGGCCGCTACGTGGACGCCCTGGCCCACGGTGATTTAGGCACCTCCATCCGTACCGGGCGTCCGGTCGCTGAAGACCTGAAGGCCTTTTTCCCCGCCACGCTGGAACTGGCTTTTTGTTCTCTGGTGCTGGCGCTGGTCATCGGCGTGCCGCTGGGGATTTTGTCGGCGGTTTACCGCAACCGCTGGCTGGATCATCTGGTGCGTTTAATGGCGATGACCGGGATCTCCACGCCGGCCTTCTGGCTCGGTCTGGGCGTCATTGTCCTGTTCTACGGACACCTGCAGATCCTGCCGGGCGGCGGCAGGCTGGACGACTGGCTCGACCCGCCTGCCCATGTCACCGGCTTTTATCTGCTGGACGCACTGCTGGAAGGTAACGGAGAGGTCTTTTTCAATGCGCTGCAGCACCTGATTTTGCCCTCGCTGACGCTGGCGTTTGTTCACCTGGGCATCGTGGCGCGTCAGGTCCGTTCCGCGATGCTGGAGCAGCTTAGCGAGGACTATATCCGCACCGCGCGCGCCAGCGGCCTGCCCGGCTGGTATATCGTCCTGCGCTATGCCCTGCCCAATGCGATGATCCCATCGATTACCGTGCTCGGGCTGGCGCTGGGCGATCTGCTGTACGGCGCCGTGCTGACCGAAACCGTCTTTGCCTGGCCGGGCATGGGCGCCTGGGTGGTGACCTCCATTCAGGCGCTCGATTTCCCTGCCGTGATGGGCTTTGCCGTCGTGGTTTCGCTGGCCTACGTGCTGGTTAATCTGGTGGTCGATCTGCTTTACCTGTGGATTGACCCGCGAATCGGGCGCGGAGGTGCCGAATGATGTTAACGCAGGAAACGCCCGTCCCGGTTAAAACCGCCAGACAACGCATCAACTGGGCAAAGCTGTTCTGGATGCTGCGTCAAAGCCCGCTCACGATCGTCGGCGGCGTCATTATGATTGCGATGCTCTTCCTGATGGTGGCCTCACCGTGGATTGTGCCGCATGACCCGAACGCGCTGGATCTGACCGCCCGCCTGCAGGCGCCTTCTGCGCAGCACTGGTTTGGTACCGACGAGGTGGGCCGCGACCTGTTCAGCCGCGTGCTGACGGGCAGCCAGCAGTCGATTACTGCCGGGCTGGCGGTGGTGGTGATTGCGGGCGGCATTGGCTCGCTGCTGGGCTGTCTGTCCGGCGTGCTCGGCGGGCGCGGCGACGCAATCATCATGCGGGTGATGGACATTATGCTCTCGATTCCCTCCCTGGTGCTGACCATGGCGCTGGCCGCCGCGCTCGGGCCGAGCCTGTTTAACGCCATGCTGGCGATTGCGATTGTCCGCATTCCGTTTTACGTCCGGCTGGCGCGCGGGCAAACCCTGGTGGTGCGCCAGTTTACCTACGTGCAGGCCGCCCGCACCTTTGGCGCGTCCCGCTGGCATTTGATCCGCTGGCATATCCTGCGCAACGCCCTGCCGCCGCTAATTGTGCAGGCGTCGCTGGACATCGGCAGCGCCATCCTGATGGCCGCCACGCTGGGGTTTATTGGCCTGGGGGCGCAGCAGCCCACCGCCGAATGGGGCGCGATGGTGGCCGTCGGCCGTAACTACGTTCTGGACCAGTGGTGGTACTGCGCGTTTCCCGGTGCGGCGATTTTGATAACCGCCGTGGGCTTTAACCTGTTTGGCGACGGTATCCGCGATCTGCTGGATCCGAAATCGGGAGGTAAACAGTGATGACCGATCCGGTACTCAAGATTGAAGACCTGCATCTGAGCTTCCCGATTTTTCGCGGCGAGGTTCACGCGCTGAACCACGTCTCGCTGGAGATCGGCAGGGGTGAAATTGTCGGCGTGGTGGGCGAATCCGGTTCGGGTAAATCGGTGACCGCCATGCTCGCCATGCGTCTGCTGCCGGAAGGCAGCTACCGCATTCATCATGGTCAGGTGAAATTACTCGGCGAAAATGTCCTGACGGCATCCGAGAAACAGCTTCGCCAGTGGCGCGGCGCAAAGGTCGCGATGATTTTTCAGGAGCCGATGACTGCCCTCAACCCGACGCGGCGAATTGGCAAACAGATGGTCGAGGTGATCCGCCAGCATCAGCCGCTTTCCCGGCATGAGGCGCAACAGAAGGCGATTACCCTGCTGGAAGAGATGCAAATCCCGGATGCGAAGGCGGTCATGGCGCGCTATCCGTTTGAGCTGTCCGGCGGGATGCGCCAGCGGGTGATGATCGCCCTTGCCTTCTCCTGCGAGCCGGAGCTGATTATCGCCGACGAACCGACCACCGCGCTGGACGTCACCGTCCAGCTGCAGGTGCTGCGCCTGCTGAAGCACAAGGCACGGGCCAGCGGCACCTCGGTGCTGTTTATCAGCCACGATATGGCCGTGGTGTCCCAGCTCTGCGACAGAGTGTACGTGATGTATGCGGGCAGCGTGATCGAGAGCGGTGCCACGCAAACGCTGATCCATCAGCCTGTTCATCCTTATTCCATCGGCCTGCTGCAGTGCGCGCCGGAAAACGGCCAGCCGCGCGCCCCGCTTCCCGCCATCCCCGGCACGGTCCCCAACCTCAGCCAGCTTCCGCAGGGATGCGCGTTCCGCGAGCGCTGCTTTGCCGCCGGGGCGAAATGCAGCGAAACGCCGCGCTTACAG
>NZ_QPFW01000118.1:0-7000 GCF_008122455.1 Enterobacter sp. C6 | reverse complement strand
GGTTAATGTGCTCCGTCACATGCTGAAGGCTGTCGGCCAGCATGATCGCTGAACCTAACAGCACGGCGGAGAGCACGGCGCCCGGCGCGTCAAAGGGAGTGCGGTCAGCGGCCGATTCCCGCGGCAAGGCCCACCATGCCAGCAGCAGGGCGATGCTGCCTGGAATAAGGTTAATGGCGAACAGCCACTGCCAGCTCAGGGCGTCCAGTATTGTTCCGCCGAGCACCGGGGCGATCGCCGTGCTGGAGGCGATAAGCAGGGCGTGCAGCCCCAGAATGCGGCCCAGCAGTCGGCCCGGAAAAACGGAGCGCAGGATAGCCGGAGCAATACTCAGGGTCGCCGCGCCGCCGATGCCCTGCAGAATTCGCATCCCGGTTAACATTTCCGGCGTTGTTGCCATCGCGCAGCCGAGCGAGGTGAGCGTAAAGGTGGCAAGCCCGGCCAGAAAGATTGGGCGATAGCCCACGCGGGCTGCCAGCGCCGCGAAGATGGCCAACGTCATCGCCGCTGACAGCAGATAACCGTTGGCGAACCAGACCGCAACGTTCGCAGGGACCTGCATCGCGCTTGCCATGGAGGGGAGCGCGATGTTGATCATGGTACCGTCAAAAACGCCCATCAGCGTGGTGGTCATAACGGCGGCCATCACCCTGGCGCGTTCATGTCCGGGTAAACCTTCATCGCCGGGCTGGTTTGAAAAGAGCGTCATCGTCGTTACTCCGAAAAAGAATCGTGATGACGAAACTATAATCATGCGGTATACAGTGCGGAAGACGCAGCATTTGCACTTAATCAATGCGTGTAACGCCATATCTGAGGAGCCATCGTGTCCGATCCTGATTTTAACCTTCTGGTTGCGCTCGATGTTTTGCTGGCAGAAGCCAGCGTGGCGGGCGCGGCGCGACGTTTGAACCTGAGCACCTCCGCCATGAGCCGCACCCTGAGCCGGCTGCGGGAGGTGACCGGCGATCCGATCCTGGTGCGGGCCGGTCGTCACATGGTGCTGACGCCCTGGGCCGAAGCCACCCGGGACCGCGCCAGAAGCGCCGTGCACGAGGCGAGGGCAGTGCTGCAGCCCTCCACCGACGCGCTGAAGGTGGAAAGCCTCGAACGGCTGTTCACCATCCGGGCCAACGACGGTTTTGTGGTGGCGTTTGGGCCTCTGCTTATTGCTGCGGTGGCGAGCGTTGCGCCCGGGGTGTGCATCCGCTTCTCACCGAAACCGGAAAAAACGTCGCGCTACTTGCGGGAGGGGCTTGTCGATCTGGAGATCGGCGTGCAGGGCAACATGGGGCCTGAAATACGGCTGCAAAGGCTTTTCCAGGATCGGTTTGTTGGCACGGTGCGCAAGGGGCATCCGCTGTCAGAGCAGCCGGAGGTCAGCCTGAGTGACTATGTCGCCTGGGGGCATGTGGTGGCCTCGCCGGACGGATCGCTGCACGGGTTTGTCGATGAGGCGCTGGCGGAGCGCGGGATGAAGCGCAAGGTCGCCAGCGTGGTGCCCGGCTTTCCGACGGCGTTATCCGTGGCGCTGGCCTCCGATCTGATTGCCATGGTGCCGGCGTTATACCTGCTCAATCAGGCGATGACCGAGCGCGTGCACGTCTTTGAACTGCCCTTTAAGACCCGGACTATTACGGTATCCCAGATGTGGCATCCGCGCATGGAGAGGGACCCGGCGCACCGGTGGCTCAGGGAAAAGGTCCTTGAGGTGTGCCGTGCTGTTTGCTGACGCTCAGAGCACTTTCCCCGGCACGGTGAGGATGAAGCGCGTTGACACCGCATCCGATTCCACGCGGACTTTTCCCTGATGTGCGGTGACAATGGACTTCACGATAGCAAGCCCAATTCCGCTGCCTTCGCCTTTACGCTGCCTGGACGGATCGACGCGATAAAAGCGGTCAAACAGCTTCGGCAGATGCGCCTGCGGGATCGGCGTGCCGGGGTTTTCTGTCACCAGCTCAACGTCGTTATCCTGTTTTCGCAGTGTGACCGTCACCGTTTTGCCCGCTGGCGTATAGCGCAGGGCGTTGGATAACAGATTATTTATGGCCCTTCTGAACATCTGCGGATCGCCTTCTATCAGGCAGGGCATCCCGTTAAACTTCAGCGCGATGTGACGTTCTTCCGCCCAGGCTTCGAAGAAATCGAAGACTTTCATGACCTCGGCGCTTAAATCAAACATCACCCGGTCAGGGATGAGCTGATTGTTATCCGCCTGCGCCAGGAAAAGCATGTCGCTGACCATGCGGGTCATCCGGTTGTACTCTTCCAGGCTGGAGTACAACACATCCTCCAGCTCCTTCGGAGTGCGGTTCTGACTCAGCGCGATTTCCGTTTGCGTCACCAGGTTGGTGATGGGGGTTCTGATTTCGTGCGCGATGTCGGCGGAAAAGTTAGCCTGACGGGTAAAGACATCTTCAATCTTTTCGATCATCTGGTTGAAGGAGATGACCAGCTGCTCCAGCTCAACGGGTACGCGGGACGGCTCCAGTCGTGCATCCAGATTTTCAGAGGTGATGTTTTTTATGGCGTTGCTGACGTTACGCAGAGGCAAATGTCCCTGGCGCACCGCGATGCGAATGACAAGGATAATCAGCAGGCTGATAACCGCCGCAATCGCCAGGAGATTCTTTTTCAGCGCTTCAAGATAGTGGAGATGAAAATTAATGGAGAGCCCGATCAGCATGACATAGTCCTGGGTTTTTCCCTGCAGCGTCGCCGTGCCTGAAGAGGCGATAATCCGGTAGGTTTCCATTTTCATGTCGGACCCGGCGTGCATGGGGTTGGCCGGGTCTTCTACCGTCCAGAGAAACACATCCTGTGCGCGACGGTGTTCGCTAAAGTTCGCCGTGTTCATTGCCGGGCGCAAAGCCGCCCCTTGCGCCGAGCTGAACAGGGTATTGCCCTGCGGATCCAGAAGCAGAACGGCTACGTTGCGGTAGCTGGCGATCGACTCTTTAATCTTGCTGATTTTCTTTTGATCGGGATCGGCCGGTGATTGCAGTATGCGGTGCATCGCAGTGCTGATTTGCTGCAGATCGCTGATATCCTGCTCGGCGAAATGCTTTTCAACGGAATGGAGCATAAACCAGGTAAAGGCGAAAAAGGCCAGTATAGTGGAGAGACTGATAAGAAAGGTCAGCCGCAGGGCAAGAGAAAAGGGGCGCCGGGGAAGCTTAACGTGCATCCGGCACCTCCAGCATATAGCCCACGCCGCGCACCGTCTGGATCAGCTTCGGTTCAAAATCGTTATCGATTTTCGCGCGCAGCCGCTTTACCGCCACGTCAATCGCGTTTGTGTCGCTGTCAAAATTCATGTCCCACACCTGGGAAGCAATCAGGGAGCGGGGAAGCACTTCTCCCTGATGGCGCATGAAAAACTCCAGCAGGCTGAACTCTTTGCTGGTTAACAGGATGCGACTTCCGGCCCGGCTGACCTTTCTCGACACGAGGTCAACCGTAAGATCTGCCACCTGAAGCTGGCTTTCTGCGATCACCGTATTTCCGCGTCTTAACAGCGTCCTTACCCTGGCGAGCAGCTCGGCAAAGGCGAAAGGCTTAATCAGATAATCATCCGCGCCCAGCTCCAGCCCTTTAACCCGATGTTCAATCGTACCGAGAGCCGTAAGTAACAGAATGGGCATCCCTTTGCCGGCAGAGCGGAGCATACGGACAATGTCCCAGCCGTTCACATCGGGCAGCATGATATCCAGAATCAGCAGATCGTATTCAGCGGTCATGGCGAGATGGTAGCCGTTCAGGCCATTATCCGCGTGGTCCACAACAAACCCGGCTTCAGTCAGCCCCTTACACAGGTACTCACCGGTTTTCATTTCGTCTTCGACGATCAGTATTTTCATCATGCTCCCCAGAATGGCTGCTGATGACATTCTATGGCGCCCGCGACCGTTCACAATGACTTACGGTAAAAATGACAACATTGTCATTATCCTGTCACCCGTCAAACAGGATGTGTTCCGTAGAGTAGCCCTAAAAATACTCTGGACTTCATCTGGACCGTTATGTTCCTGTTAAAACGACTAAGCATCAGTACGGTATTTATCCTGGCAGGCTGCGTCTCGCTGGCCCCTGAGTACCAGCGCCCGGCGTCACCGGTACCCCAGCAATTTTCACTCTCGCGCAACGGCCTGATGCCCGCGGTGGCGGGTTATCAGGACACCGGCTGGCGCACCTTTTTTGTCGACCCGCAGGTAGCGGGGCTGATTACGGAAGCCCTGAATAACAATCGCGATGTAAAAATGGCCGCCCTGAAGGTTGAAGAGGCGCGGGCGCAGTTCAACGTGACGGATGCAGACCGTTATCCTCAGCTGAATGCCTCTTCGGGTATCACGTACAGCGGCGGGCTTAAAAGTGACAAACCCACCACGCAGCAGTACGACGCGGGCCTTGCGCTTAGCTATGAACTCGACTTCTTCGGCAAGCTGAGGAATATGAGCGAGGCTGACCGACAAAACTATTTCGCCAGCGAAGAAGCCCGTCGCGCGGTGCATATCCTGCTCGTCTCTAACGTTTCCCAGAGCTATTTCAACCAGCAGCTGGCGTATAAACAGCTGCGTATTGCGCGAGAAACGCTGACAAATTACCAGCAGTCTTATGCGTTCGTTGAGCAGCAGCTGGTGACGGGCAGTACGAACGTCCTGGCGCTGGAACAGGCCCGGGGACAGATCGAAAGCACGCAGGCAGATATTGCCAAACGAGAGGGAGAGCTGGCGCAGGCCAATAATGCCCTGCAGCTGGTCCTCGGCACGTATCGCGCGCTCCCGGGCGACAGCGGCATGAATGCCGGCGATGTCGCGCCGGTAAAACTGCCTCCCCATCTTTCCTCAGCGATACTGCTGCAGCGCCCGGATATTATGGAGGCGGAATACCAGCTTAAAGCGGCCGATGCAAATATCGGCGCCGCGCGTGCCGCCTTTTTCCCGTCCATATCACTAACCAGCGGGCTTTCCACAGGTAGTACGGAATTATCCAGCCTGTTCACGTCAGGGAGCGGGATGTGGAATTTTATTCCTAAAATCGAAATTCCCATTTTCAATGCGGGCAGGAATAAGGCCAACCTGAAGCTGGCTGAAATTCGCCAGCAGCAGTCGGTTGTTAATTACGAACAAAAAATTCAGTCCGCCTTCAAACAGGTTGCCGACGCGCTCGCGCTGCGGGACAGCATTAACCAGCAGATTGCTGCGCAACAGCGGTATCTTGATTCGCTACGCATCACCCTGCAGCGGGCCAGAGGGTTATATTCCAGCGGGGCGGTCAGCTATATCGAAGTGCTTGATGCGGAACGTTCTCTTTTCTCCACGCAGCAAAATATTCTCGACCTTATTTATGCCCGGCAGGTTAATGAAATTAATCTTTTCACCGCGCTCGGCGGCGGTTGGGTCGAATAACGGTATTTAATTAAACAGGAAAATAAATATGCGCAATTCACTTAAGGCTGTTGTATTCGGTGCGATCTCTATTGTGTTTTCTGCCAGCCTCCAGGCTGAAGTTCATCAGCACGAGGGGATGAGTGCTGCCAGCGAAGGGAGCTCAGAGCAGCTCATCACCGGGACCGGTATCGTGAAGGACATTGATCTCACAAATAAAAAAGTCACGATTTCTCATGAGGCCATCCCGGCGATTGGCTGGCCCGCGATGACCATGCGTTTCACATTTATTCAGGTCGATGAGAGCATCAACGCCTTAAAGGTCGGCAGTCACGTTGATTTTTCGTTTGTTCAGCAGGGCAATATCTCTTTACTGAAGAGCATTAAATAGCGAGAAACGGCATGGCCTCATTAAAAATAAAATATGCTGCCATGATAGTCAGCAGCCTGATTGCGGGAGGGCTGATATCGGTAACGGCATGGCAGGCTTTTCATTCATCTGAAAAAACAGAAAAGAGCGCCTCTGAAAGAAAGGTGCTTTTCTGGTATGACCCGATGAAGCCTGACGTGAAATTCGATAAGCCCGGTAAATCGCCGTTTATGGATATGGATCTGGTGCCTAAATATGCGGATGAAAATGACGATAAAAGCAGCACCGGAATACGTATCGACCCGACACAGGTTCAGAACCTGGGATTAAAAACGCAAAAGGTGACGCGCGGAACGCTGAATTATGCCCAGACGATCCCGGCCAACGTCAGCTATAACGACTATCAGTTTGTCATTGTGCAGGCGCGCGCGGAAGGGTTCGTGGAGAAAGTGTATCCGCTGACGACGGGCGATAAGGTGAAGAAAGGCACGCCGCTGATTGATATTACCATTCCGGACTGGGTCGAAGCGCAGAGCGAGTTTCTGCTGCTATCCGGCACCGGTGGAACACCAACGCAAATAAAAGGTGTGCTGGAGCGTCTTCGCCTGGCCGGAATGCCGGATGACGATATTCAGAGGCTGCGTGCGACCCGAACGATCCAGACCCGGTTTACCATCAAGGCGCCTATCGACGGGGTGATCACGGCCTTTGACCTGCGTACCGGGATGAATATTTCCAAAGATAAGGTGGTGGCGCAAATTCAGGGAATGGATCCGGTCTGGATCGGCGCGGCAGTACCTGAATCCATCGCTTATCTGCTGAAAGATACCTCGCAGTTTGCTGTTTCCATACCGGCTTATCCGGATAAATCCTTCCCGGTTGAAAAGTGGAGTCTTCTGCCGAGCGTGGATCAAACCACCCGTACGCTGCAGGTGCGCCTGCAGGTCTCCAATAAGGATGAACTGCTGAAACCGGGCATGAATGCGTACCTGAAGCTAAATACCCAAAGCCAGGAAATGCTGCTGATCCCCTCCCAGGCCGTAATCGATACCGGCAAAGAACAGCGCGTTATTACGGTTGATGCGGACGGGAATTTTGTGCCGAAAAGGATCCACGTTCTGCATGAAGCTCAGCAGCAGTCCGGCATTGGTAGCGGACTGGAAGAGGGAGAGTCGGTAGTGGTCAGCGGTCTGTTCCTGATTGACTCGGAGGCCAATATTACCGGCGCGCTGGAGCGCAT
>NZ_QPFW01000117.1:0-6938 GCF_008122455.1 Enterobacter sp. C6 | reverse complement strand
CGTCTGGCGAAGGGCGATGACACCAGCTCCTGCTGGGTGCGCGTGTCGAGCGCGTGGGCGGGCCAGGGCTACGGCGGGGTGCAGATCCCGCGCGTCGGCGATGAGGTGGTGGTGGACTTTATCAACGGCGACCCGGACCGTCCGATCATTACCGGGCGCGTGTACAACGACGCGAGCATGCCGCCGTGGGCGCTGCCGGCTGCGGCGACGCAGATGGGCTTTTATAGCCGCAGCAAAGATGGCCATAAAGACAATGCCAATATTCTCCGTTTTGAAGATAAAGCCGGGCACGAGCAGATCTGGATCCATGCAGAAAAAAATATGGATACGGATATTGAAAATTCTGAAACTCATGATGTCGGTGTCGATCGTAGAAAAACCATCGGACAGGATGAGAATATTACGATTAAGCGGAACCTGAAATCAGATGTAGGTAATAATGAAACGCATAATATTGGTAACAAGCACGTAATAAACGTTGGGAAAGATCAAACCGTCTTGACCATGGATAAAGAAGGTAACGCGCTGCTGGAATCTGTGACCACGATTAAACTCAAAGTTAAAGACAACTATATTCTGATCGCCCCGGATACCATTGAGATTCACGTAGGCCAGGGCAACCTCAAAGCAGAGGCTGTGGAACAAGCCATCTTCAAAGGTGATGAGCTTACAAAACTAGGTGATGGGATCAATACCGAGCTCAAGGCAAATGATACGGTGAGTATAACGGGAACTAACCTTACCGATATTAAGGGCGCGATTGTAAAAGTTAACAGTTAATCTGCGTACAGAGAACGCTATTATGGGAAAACCAGCCGCCAGAGCGCGCATTGATTCCAGCGCACATACTGGCCCAATTCAAAGCGGAAGTCCCAACGTAATTATTGGCGGATTTCCGGCAGCACGAAAAGGCGACCCGCTTTCATGCTCCCAACATGGTCAGGGAAGTATTCTCAGTGGTTCAACAACGGTATTTGTGAACGGTTTGCCTCTCGCCAGGGAAGGTGACAAGACGGGTTGCAATACCTCAGCGACCCCTGCAGTCGCATCCACTCAACCCGCACCTCCGCAATACTGGGGCGGTACGGCGGCGAAGGATGCGGGTAAAGATGGTGCTATACATGGTGATGTTTACGACGCCCGTGTGCTTGGCGCCTATGCAAGCCTTGAAGATAAATCCGGCTTTGGAAAACCTGATACGGCTTCAGCCGGATTCGCACTTGCCGATATCACGGTCGGGAATACAAAAAGCCAGGATAAATATAAAGGCGAGGTACGTACTAAAGTAGGGGTGGCGGCTGCCAGCGGCACGTTAGTGACCGATCGAGCTGATTACGGGGCGATTAATCTCAATGCAAACGCCACCGCGATACAATATGGCGCCTCGGGAAGCATTGGTAAAGAAGGGCAACAATACGGCGGCGTCGGTGGGGATGTATACCTGGCAACCGCTGAAGCGAAGGCCGTCAGTGAACTATATGACGGAAATAAAGGGCGTTATGGTTTTAATGTTGAACTTGGCGCAGAAGCCGCGGCGGTCAAAGGAGAGGCGACGGCTAAAGCCGATTTTTATGGCGTAGTCGTTGCCGATGGCAAACTTTCAGGGAGTGCAGGGAGCGCTGGCGCTTCTGCAGGCGTGGGAACCTGGATTGATAGCACTGATTATTCATTTAACCTTAAGGTGTCCGGTGAGCTTGCAGCGGCGCTCGGTCTGGGAGGGGATGCCAGTATCAAATTTGCTCTCAAACCGATCCTTGACTGGATTTATGACGATGATGAAAGTAAGCCGTCCCCAGCGGCGGGCAGTGGCGATGGTGTGATTAAGACTGGCTGTGTTACAGTCCTGATAGGAGATTAAAATGTGTAAATGGGGAACGTTGTGATGCATTGGTTTTTCTTTATTCTCTTTATGATTTGGACGCTAGCGCTTATCTGGAATGGAAAAGATTTATTTAACAAAAAGCAGTGGCTCCTTGCGGGGTTAATGTTCGTTCTGGTGTTAGTGGCTACGGTCGTCATTGGCTTTACGTTGAAATGGCTTGCTCAGTCAATGTCATTATTTTCCGTCGCAACGGCCAAGCATTATTCGATCATCTTATCCATGTCTTTCCTGTGTGTTTGGGGATTAAAGATCACAGTAGTATTGCTCTGCACGTTATTTTCCGGGATTATGGGGGGGCACAAAAGATATAACGCGGAAAATTATGAAAAATTATCGTCTATGACACGTGCCGTGGCGCCTGGCTTACTTATCTTTGCTAAAAGCTTAATTACCCTCGGAAGCTTCCTTATGTTTTCGGGTTTATGGCTTAAGTAAGCGCGACGAGTGAGGTTGCATTATGGTTACTGAAAAACAATATTTTTTTCCTCTTGAGATAAAGGATCAGGAAAAAGAGATTCGGGAAAATTTCTGGAAATGTCTCTATACCTCTGCAGAAAAAGAGATGCTTCATTACTGGCTATTGTTACCCCAGAATGTTAAGCCAGCAGAGTTAAAGCCGATCACGTTTCAGGAGGTTGGACTGACGAATATCGGACGATACATCGCCGATGACACCGGCCCCTATATTGAAGTCTGGGCTGCATATGAACACTGTCAGTGGGAGATGAATGCGTCAGACTGGCTTATCAATAAGCTCGATTTAATGGGTGAGAAAGTACTGAGCCAAAGGATAATTACTCATCCTTCAGGAAGCGGGAAGTTTGCGGATATCCTGTCCATTAAAACGATGCCATCGGGTGATGAGGTCGTTTCACGATATACGGTGCAGAAGGATTATAATCCTGTAAATGGTGGGGGAAATTACTTCCTTTTGAAAACGGCTTGTGCGTCGAAGGATTACAACACGATTGCCGATACTATTTTCCTGATTGCTATCAACTGGGATTTACTGCATCGCAGCAATTTGATGCTTTCAGAACTGTTGAAAACAGTCAGCCTTAGCAACAAAAATGACAGTGGATTTAAAATTCCGGATTCATGGCTGGTGAATACGCTGGATGATAATCGTCTGGTAATTGAACACACAATAGGTAACGTCAACCATGGAGTGATTAATTTCTGTCTTTTCCGTCAGGCTGATTATCCCGCTGCGCAGGCTATTTTCGATGAAGCAACTGCGCGCTTTAACCGCCACGATAGTGCGGTCTCTCTTACGACATCGGACATTGCCAGCATCCCAAATGATATCAATCCCACGTTTACAGGCGATCTTTATAGCTGTACGGGAGAGGTAGTCAGTGCTGCTGAGAATATCAGGGCTTATTACGATATGCGTATCTTTAAAATTAATGATTTGTGGTGTTACGTTGAGGTGGTTGGGCCTCATCGTAATCATCAGGATTATTATTACGAAGCCAATAAACGATGCATGGAAATCATTCTTTCTACGTTTCGCATAGAAAAACGATGAGCTGACAAAGTTAATTCATGGCCATCTAAATAAAACCACAGAAATGTGGTTTTATTTTTGTTTCAAAGAAACAATATCATAACCGCCTTCGTTCTGAGGATTAGTTAACTTCAGGCACTGAGATCAGATCATCGTGGAATAAAAAATCATGCTCAGCTGAACTATCGTTCAGCTCGCGGGAGTGGATATTCTGTTCTGAAAACTGACATCCCGCTATGTTAACGGCACGCCAGGGCAGTATTTGAGGTGACTCATGAGTAAAGAAAATCACACCGCGCTGGATTATATCAATGATGCTATTGACGCAATTAATCATCGATTAGAAGAAAATCCTACATTTTCTTTATATGTTATGGCAAAGAATCAGTTGGACTATATTAAGTCTATTCTAACGGGGTCTGAGAAAGATAAAAGTAAATTGCACAAATTAAATCTTGGAGTGCTTGCGTCAAAAGAGTTTGATACAACCGATGCAGAACTTGCTCAGCATTTGTCCAATGTTAATTATATAGCTTCGCAAATGGGAAAAGGATTGAAGTTTATTCTCCCTCATGAGCAAGACGTTGAGTATTTGAAAAGGCAAAGACGGTATCGCAAGTGGTAAACAACGTTTGATTAAAGGGGGCGGGATGATAGATCTTTACAGCGAAGACTCAGTAATTAATCATTATGCCGATCGTTATCATCACTACATGCCAGTTAATGTTCGTAAGGTAATAAGAAGCAGCATTGATGATTCAAATTCCTCTCATGTATGGGATGAAACATTACCTTTAATCACAAATGAAGATGTTTCACGCGATAAAGCACTTGGGGCGTTAGTGGGTTTGGCTGTTGGCGATGCAGTTGGCACTACTCTTGAATTTAAACGCAGAGATAGTGAACATGTAGTGGATATGATTGGTGGCGGGCCCTTTGAATTAAAACCCGGTGAATGGACAGATGATACGTCTATGGCATTATGTCTGGCAGAAACTTATCTTTCAGAAAACAGAATGCATACCGATGTACTTAGAAAATATCTCCTGAAATGGTATCTCAATGGGGAGAACAGCAGTAATGGTCGTTGTTTTGATATCGGTAAAACGACGCGATTCGCGCTTGAACAGTATATGCTTGTCGGACCTTCCTGGTATGGTAATACAGAAAAGCACACGGCTGGTAATGCTGGGGTTATTCGTCAAGCTCCGGTGTCTATCTTCCGTCGAAAATCGCTGCGTGCGATTTACTTCGAATCCCAGGCTCAGAGTCGAGCAACTCATGGTGCAGTAGAGTCAATTAATGCATGCCAATTCCTCGGATTAGTATTGCACTATTTAATTAACGGTTATCAAAAAGACGAAGCTTTTTCGCCTCATGTTTTCCCATTATGCGCGCGTGTAATGATCATAAACGCGGGTGAGTATAAGCAGAAAACTCGCGATCAGATTCGTTCAAGTGGTTATGTTATCGATACGCTTGAGGCCGCGATGTGGTCCGTATGGAATACTGACAATTTCCGTGATGCGATTCTGCTGGCTGCCAATCTTGCCGATGATGCTGACAGCGTCGCGGCGACGGCGGGACAAATAGCGGGGGCGTTGTATGGTTATTCCGCGATCCCGCAGGACTGGAAAGATAAACTCGTACAACACGAACGTATTGCCACAATGGCGGGTAAACTATTCGATAGAGCGCCTGAGGATAATTTTTTATAGTTAGAATTACCAAGGGTAAGCGAGGGCATATGATGACTTGCGATCAGGTATGGAATTTTTAGTTAACTGAATCTACTGCAATGAATGAAATGACAATGTTTGGTTACGTTGATAGAGCATTAACTTTAGCACAGAAAAGATATGCAGACGTCAAGAATCGTGATCCCCAATCCCCGCTTTTGCAAATGTACGACTCTATTGTACAACAATTATTATTTCTACGGGATTTAATCGAAGGCAAGGAAAAGGATAGAGCGAAATTATGGGATATGACGTTCGGTATGTATGCAGGGAAGGAGTTTGATCATTCTGATGAGTTGTTTTTTGAAAGGTTGTCAGAGGCCTGGTTTATTGTGGATCAAATCCGCCGAGGGTTAAAGGTTAGGCTGCCGCATGAGGTCGATACCAACTATAATAAAAAGAAACAAAACCTCATGAAGAAATTCCCTGATGAATTTTAGTATTTCATATGAATAATATTTTTTATTATGGGTGAAAGGTGATTGACTTACATGCTGATTTAAATGCCTTGTTAAAATATGTTGATAGATATCGTAAATACTTACCCATTAGCAGACCTTCAGTCCAGCGAAGGATGCAGTATACGTATGATAATAAGCCATTAGAATCATCCTCAAATAGTGATGTACAAAAACAATGGGATTTAACACCACCATGTAATATCTCACTAGCGCAATCACGGGATCGTGCGGTAGGTACGCTTATTGGTCTTGCTGTTGGAGATGCTGTAGGTACGACGCTCGAATTTTTACCTCGTGACAAAGCACACGTCAAAGATATGACAGGTAGTGGGCCATTTCGGCTTCGTGCCGGCGAATGGACGGATGATACATCCATGGCGTTATGTCTTGCGGAAACACTCCTTGAGAAGGGTGATGCTGATACTATATGCTTCAGGAATAAGCTTCTGGAATGGTATCAGCATGGTTATAACAGTTCAAATGGCGTCTGTTTTGATATAGGCAATACAACTCGGTTTGCTTTAGAACAATATTTAATAGTTGGTCCTGGGTGGAACGGTAATACTTCGCCAGAAACTGCAGGTAATGCTTCCATTATCAGACAAGCACCTGTCTCTATTTTTTTTAGAAAATCATTAAGCAAAGCGTTTTATGAAGCTAAAAAACAATGTATCGCAACACACGGTGCCGCGGAAGCAATAAATAGCACGCAGTATTTAAGTTTTTTGCTTGTGCATATGATTAACGGTAGCAATAAAGATTTTGTTTTTACACCACACGTTATGCCGCTTCAGCCACGTGTAATGATCATTAACGCGGGTGAGTATAAGCAAAAAACTCGCGATCAGATTCGTTCAAGCGGTTACGTTATCGATACGCTTGAGGCCGCGATGTGGTCCGTATGGAAAACGGATAATTTCCGTGATGCCATTCTGCTGGCAGCCAACCTTGCCGATGATGCTGACAGCGTTGCGGCGACGGCGGGACAAATAGCGGGAGCATTATATGGTTATTCCGCTATTCCGCAGGAGTGGAAAAATAAACTCGTACAACATGAACGTATCGCCAAAATGGCTGGTGAATTGTTCGATAGAGCCCCTGAAGACACTTTCTTGTAACTGTTTATCTCGATGAAAATTCAGGAAAAGTTGTTTTTTTTGTGGCATGAGAAGTCAAACTTACAGCTACTCATTATCAAACCAGCAGCGTTTACGCTTTGCGTATTGAAATGAGTTAACTTCTGGCGCTGAGATTAGTCCATAGTGGAATAAAGATTATGCTCAACCGAATTACCGTTCAGCTCCCGGTGGAGGGGCTTCTGTTCTGGAAACTGACGGGCCGCGAGG
>NZ_QPFW01000116.1:0-6898 GCF_008122455.1 Enterobacter sp. C6 | reverse complement strand
CCTGGAGCCGCAGCAGATGGTTGACTGGCTTGCGCAAAACAGGACCCGCTGGGTGATTGACGCATCGCATCCCTACGCTGAGGTGGTCAGCCGCAACATCCTGGCGGCCTGTGAAACGGTGGGCGTGTTGCTTAGCCGCTATCAGCGCCCCGAACAGCTCAGCGAGCTGACGCATCCGCTGCTCTACAGCGTGCCGGGCATAGAAGAGGCCTGCGACATCGCGCGGCGGCTGGGCGAACGCGTGCTGTTGACCACCGGCAGTAAAGATCTGGCGCGCTGGCGCGCCGGGCTGCCGGAGAAAACGCTGCTGGCCCGGGTGCTGCCGGTGCCCGAGGTCCTTGAGCAATGCGCCGGGCTTGGCTTTGGCGTTACCGAGATCTTCGCGATGTGCGGGCCATTCAGCGCTGAGTTTAACGCGGCGTTTTATCGCCAGTGCCGGGCTGACGTGATGATCACCAAAGCGTCCGGTGCGGAAGGCGGCTATCGGGAAAAGGTTCAACCCTGTCTGGATGCGGGCATCCCCTGCATCGTGATTACACGCCCGGCGCCGCTGGTGACGGGAGACGAGTTACTGGAAAGTCAGGCCGCATTCGCCGGGCGCTTAGCCCGCTGGCTGGCCGCTGCTTAAGGAGTTAGAGATGAAAAAGGCGCTTCTGGTGGTCAGCTTTGGTACCAGCTACCACGATACCTGCGAGAAAAACATTTTGGCCTGCGAGCGTGCGCTGGCGGAAAGCTGCCCTGACCGCGAGCTGTTTCGGGCATTCACCTCCGGGATGATCATTCGCAAGCTCAAACAGCGTGACGGCATTGAGATCGATACGCCGCTGCAGGCGCTGAAAAAGCTTGCGGCTCAGGGATATCAGGACGTGGCGATCCAGTCCCTGCACATCATCAACGGCGATGAGTACGAGAAAATCGTCCGTGAAGTGCAGAGCCTGCGCCCGCTGTTTACCCGCCTGACGCTGGGGGTACCGCTACTGAGCAGCCACGACGATTACGCGCAGCTGATGTGCGCCTTGCAACAGCAGATGCCGACGCTTGGGGCCACGGAAAAAGTGGTATTTATGGGCCACGGCGCCAGCCATCACGCCTTTGCGGCCTATGCCTGTCTCGACCACATGATGATGGCCCAGGGCTTCCCGGCCCGCGTCGGCGCGGTGGAGAGCTATCCGGAAGTCGACATCCTGATTGAGAGCCTTGGTAAAGAAGGGGTCACCGCCGTGCATCTGATGCCGCTGATGCTGGTGGCGGGCGATCACGCCATTAACGATATGGCCTCTGATGACGAGGACTCCTGGAAGACGCTGTTTAACGCTGCCGGGATCCCGGCAACGCCGTGGCTGAGCGGGCTGGGCGAAAACCCGGCGGTGCGCGCGATGTTCGTCGCCCATTTACAGCAGGCGCTGAGCGTGGCGATGGAGGAGGCAGCATGAGCGGCAAACTGTACGCCCTCAGTACCGGGCCGGGCGCGTCGGACCTTATCACCGTGCGCGCCTCACGGATCCTCGGTTCGCTGGATATTCTCTACGCCCCGGCGGGACGAAAAGGGGGCGACAGTCTGGCGCTTTCTATCGTTCGTGAATATGTCGGCGAGCAGACTGAAATCCGCTGCTGCCACTTTCCCATGAGCGCCGACAGCGCTGAAAAGGAGGCGGTGTGGGATGCGGTAGCCGACGCGTTAGTGACGGAGGTGAACGACGGAAAACAGGTTGGCTTTATCACCCTGGGCGACGCGATGCTGTTCAGTACCTGGGTGTTCTTACTCCAGCGCATCGGCAGCCCGGACTGGCTGGAAATTGTGCCCGGCGTGACGTCGTTTGCTGCGATTGCCGCGCGGTCCAAAACGCCGCTGGCGATGGAACAGCAGTCGCTGGCGGTGATCGCATGCACCGCGCCGGAAGCGGAGATTGCGCAGGCGCTGCAGCAGCACGACAGCCTGGTGCTGATGAAGGTCTATGGCCGGTTTGCGCGCATCAAAGCGCTGCTGACGCAGGCCGGGCTGCTGAACTGCGCGCTGATGATGTCAGAGGCCACGCTCCCCGGCGAGCAGTGCTGGCGGCATCTGGATGAGGTTGCTGACGACCAGCCGTTACCCTATTTCTCGACCATTCTGGTCAACAAACAGTGGGAGTATGCGCAATGAAACTCGAACAACAGCTTAAACAGCTGTCATTAAGTGGCCTGGCGGCGGCGCTATTGCTGATGGTGGTGCCGGAGCAGGCGTTCGCGATGCACATCATGGAAGGCTTTTTACCGCCCATGTGGGCGCTGGCGTGGTGGCTGATCTTCTTACCGTGTCTGTGGTATGGACTGGTGCGCCTGCGCCGTATCGTGCAGGAGGATAGCCACCAGAAAGTCCTGCTGGCGCTGTGCGGGGCGTTTATTTTCGTGCTGTCGGCGCTGAAGATCCCCTCGGTGACCGGCAGTTGCTCGCATCCGACCGGCGTGGGGCTCGCCGTGATTCTGTTCGGGCCGGGCGTCGTCGCCATTCTCGGTGCCATCGTGCTGCTGTTTCAGGCGCTGCTGCTGGCGCACGGCGGGTTAACCACGCTTGGCGCGAACGGCATGTCGATGGCGGTGATTGGGCCGGTTGTCGGGTACATGGTGTGGAAAATGGCCTGCCGTGCCGGGCTCCGTCGTGACGTCGGGGTATTTTTGTGCGCGATGCTGGCGGATCTGGTGACCTATTTTGTCACCTCACTCCAGCTTGGCGCGGCGTTCCCGGACCCGGCGACGGGTGCCGCGGGCTCGATTGTGAAATTCATGGGCATTTTCTGCCTGACGCAGATCCCCATCGCCATCGCGGAGGGACTGTTAACCGTCATGATTTATGACCAGTTGACCAAACGTCAGCTGATTACCGCACAAGGACACTGAGATGAAAAAGACGCTGATGCTGTTGGCGATGGTGCTTGCTCTGATCGTACTGCCATTTTTTATCGATCACGGGGGGGAGTTTGGCGGCTCGGATGGTGAAGCCGAAAATCAAATTCAGGTTGTGGCGCCGCATTACACGCCGTGGTTCACGCCGCTCTATGAACCCGCCAGCGGCGAAATTGAAAGCCTGCTGTTTACGCTCCAGGGCTCCATTGGCGCAGCGGTGATTTTCTATATTTTGGGCTACACCAAAGGCAGACAGCGCCGTGATGACCGGGCTTGACAGGCTTAGCTATCAGAGCCGCTGGGCTCACGTGGCGCCGGAACGCAAGTTTCTGCTCTGGCTGGCGCTGATGACGCTGGCGTTTGCGCTGCCGCCGCTGGGGCAGGGGATCGTCCTGGCGTTGACGGCGGGACTGACCTGCTGGCTGCTGCGGATGACCTTCTGGCGCTGGTGCCGCTGGATGGCGCTGCCGTTTGGCTTTCTGCTGGTCGGCGTGCTGACGATCCTCTTTAGCGTCACCCGTGACCCGCACACGCTGGCGGCAGGCGTCCCGGTGGGGCACTACTGGCTGGGGATAACCGCGTCCGGGCTGACTGCCGCCAATGAAACCTTCTGGCGCAGCCTTGCCGCGCTGGCGGCGACCTTCTGGCTGGTGCTGAACCTGCCGTTTCCGCAGCTGATTGTGCTGCTTAAGCGGGCGCGCGTGCCGCGCCTGCTTACCGAGCAGATCCTGCTGACCTGGCGCTTTATTTTTATTCTGTTAGACGAAGCGCTGGCAATTCACCGCGCGCAGACGCTGCGTTTTGGCTATCGTAGTCTGCCAAAAGGCTATCGCTCGCTGGCGATGCTGGTTGGTTTGCTGTTTACCCGGGTGCTGATTCGCTATCAGCAGATGGCGACCACGCTGGATATTAAACTCTACCAGGGTGATTTTCCCCTGTAAGGAATCGCACCATGCTTACCACCGCCGATCTCTGGTTTCGCTATCAGGAGGCGCAGGTGCTCAAAGGGCTGACGCTGGATTTTTCGACCCATCCCGTCACCGGGCTGGTCGGAGCTAACGGCTGCGGAAAGTCGACGTTATTTATGAATCTGAGCGGCCTTCTGAAGCCGCAGCAGGGTGCGGTGCTGTGGCAGGGGAAGCCGCTGGACTACAGCAAGCGCGGACTGCTGGCGCTCCGTCAGCAGGTGGCAACGGTGTTTCAGGATCCCGATCAGCAGATCTTTTATACCGATATTGATAGCGACATCGCCTTCAGCCTGCGCAATCTGGGCGTGGCGGAACCGGAGATTACACGGCGCGTCGACGATGCGCTGACGCTGGTTGACGCGCAGCGTTTTCGCCAGCAGCCGATCCAGTGCCTGAGCCACGGGCAAAAGAAGCGCGTCGCCATTGCCGGGGCGCTGGTGCTGGGCGCCCGCTATCTTCTGCTGGACGAGCCCACGGCCGGGCTTGATCCTTCAGGACGCACGCAGATGATCGAGATTATCAGGCGCATTGTGGCGCAGGGGAACCACGTGGTGATCTCCAGTCATGATATTGACCTGATATACGAAGTGAGCGATGCCGTCTACGTGCTGCGTCAGGGAGAAGTGCTGGCGCACGGCGCGCCGGGTGAGGTCTTTGCCCGCGGCGAACTGATTGAACGGGCCGGATTAACGCAGCCCTGGCTCGTCAAGCTGCACGCGCAGCTTGGCCTGCCGTTATGTAAAACCGAAGATGAATTTTTCAGCCGTATGCGACAAAAAAACGTAATGAAGGAGGCCTCATGACGCAGGCAATTATGTTGCAGGGCACCGCTTCTGACGTGGGTAAAAGCGTCCTGGTGGCGGGGCTGTGCCGGATTTTTTATCAGGATGGCCTGCGTACCGCACCGTTTAAGTCGCAGAATATGGCGCTCAACTCCGGTATTACGCCGGAGGGAAAAGAGATGGGCCGCGCGCAGATATTTCAGGCTCAGGCGGCGGGGATAACGCCGGACGTACGGATGAATCCGGTGCTGTTAAAGCCGACCAGCGATCGTAAAGCGCAGGTGGTGCTGATGGGGCAGGTGGCAACCGATATGGATGCGGTCAGCTACCACGAGTACAAACCGCGCCTGCGGGAGCAGATCCGCGACGTCTATAACAGCCTGGCCGGAGAGTATGACGTGGTGGTGCTGGAAGGCGCGGGCAGCCCGGCGGAGATTAACCTGCGCGATCGCGATATCGTCAACATGGGGATGGCCGAAATGGCGCAGTGCCCGGTGATCCTCGTGGCGGACATTGACAGAGGCGGCGTGTTTGCCGCCATCTACGGCACGCTGGCGCTTTTGCACGATCGCGAGCGGGCGCGGGTGAAAGGGGTCATCATCAATAAATTTCGTGGCGATGTTGCGCTGCTTTACTCGGGTATTGAGCAGATAGAAAACCTGACCGGCGTGCCGGTGCTGGGCGTGATGCCATGGCTGGATGTGGATCTGGAAGATGAAGACGGCGTGGCGCTGCAAAAGGGAAAATACCTGCGAACCGCCCAGCGCGATATCGACATTGCCGTGGTGCAGGTACCGCATATCTCCAACTTCACCGATTTTAACGCCCTGGCGGCGCAGCCCGATGTTCGCGTGCGCTATGTCCGTTATCCCCAGGAGCTGGCGGGGGCCGATCTCGTGATTCTCCCCGGCAGTAAAAATACGCTGGGCGATCTGGCCTGGCTGCGGGAAAGCGGCATGGCGCACGCGGTGCTCCAGACCCACCAGCAGAACGTGCCCGTCATGGGCATTTGCGGCGGCTACCAGATGCTTGGCGATACCATCATTGATGAGGTGGAGTCGGGGCTGGGAACCCAGCCGGGGCTGGGTCTGCTCCATACCGTGACCCGCTTCGCGCAGCGAAAAACCACGACGCAGGTCTCGGCGCAGATGGCGTCGGCGCTCCCGGCGTGGCTTAAGTCGGCAGCGGGCATTAAGGTGCAGGGCTACGAGATCCATATGGGAGAGACCCAACTGACATCCGACGGTAGCCCGGCGCTGTTTCTGGAAAAAGAGGGCGAGCGCATCGCGGACGGTGCCATCAGCGCTGACGGGCAGGTGATAGGGACCTATCTCCACGGGTTATTCGATAACGATGCCTTCACGCGCGCGATGGTGGACGGCTTGCGCCAGCGCAAAGGACTGGCGCCCTTAGACGTTGCGGTAGATTACGCCGCCTGGAAAGCGCAACAGTTTGATATCCTGGCGAGCGCGATGAGAGAACATATTGATATTAAAAAGATCTATCAAATAATGCGGGAGCATCAGGAGGAAGGCGCATGATTTTGGTCACCGGAGGCGCGCGCAGCGGGAAAAGTGCGCACGTCGAACAGCTGGCGGCGCAGCAGTGCGAGCGCGTGCTGTATATCGCGACGTCGGTGATTACCGATGAAGAGATGGCGCTGCGCGTTGATAAGCACCGCGCCCAGCGTCCTGCGCACTGGCGAACCTGGGAAGGGTATCGCGATCTGGGCGACGTGATTCGCCACCAGGTGCAGCCGGGCGAAGGCGTGGTTCTGGAATGCGTCACCACCATGCTGTCAAACCTGCTCTATGACGCCAGCGGCGGCGCGTCGCCGGAGACCCTCGATTTTTCCGCGCTTGAGGCGGTGCTGCAACAGCAGGTGGACGACCTGATTGCGGCCTGCCAGCAGTCGGCGGCGCCGGTTTATATTGTGACCAATGAGCTGGGCATGAGCATCACGCCAGAGAATCGGCTGGCGCGTCATTTTGTTGATATTGCCGGGCGCGCGAACCAAAGGCTGGCGCAGGCGGCGCAGGAAGTGTGGCTGGTTGTCTCGGGAATTGGAGTAAAGATTAAATGCCGTTAAAAATGTTGTGGGCGACGCTGGGATTCATTACCCGCATTCCGGTGCCGCAAAAGTGGAGCGACGGCGTTGAATTTTCGCAGTATGGCCGTGGCGTCCCCTGGTTCCCCGTAGTGGGCCTGATCGTTGGCGTGCTGGCTGCCCTGGGCTATCTGGCGGTGAGCCAGACCGGCGGGGGG
>NZ_QPFW01000115.1:0-6762 GCF_008122455.1 Enterobacter sp. C6 | reverse complement strand
CCGACCTGGGCGCCGTTCTTCGACTTTACCGGCGTACAGCTGACCTGGATGCTGGTGGGCTACGGCTTTGTGGCGGCGGTGCTGCCGGTGTGGCTGCTGCTGGCCCCGCGTGACTACCTCTCTACCTTCCTGAAAATCGGCACCATCATTGGGCTGGCGATCGGCATTCTGATTATGCGCCCGACCCTGACCATGCCTGCGTTAACCAAATTTATCGACGGCACTGGCCCGGTCTGGACCGGTAACCTGTTCCCGTTCCTGTTTATCACCATCGCCTGCGGCGCGGTGTCCGGCTTCCACGCGCTGATCGCCTCCGGGACGACGCCGAAGATGCTGGCGAACGAAAATCAGGCCTGCCTGATTGGCTACGGCGGCATGCTGATGGAGTCCTTCGTCGCCATCATGGCGCTGGTCTCGGCCTGTATCATCGACCCGGGCGTGTACTTCGCGATGAACAGCCCGATGGCGGTCCTGGCGCCGGCTGGAACCGTTGACGTGGTGGCATCCGCCGCGCAGGTGGTGAGCGGCTGGGGCTTTGCGATTACCCCTGATACGTTGACGAGCATCGCCAGTGAAGTGGGCGAGCAGTCGATTATCTCCCGTGCGGGCGGGGCGCCGACGCTGGCGGTCGGCATGGCCTACATCCTGCACGGCGCGCTGGGCGGGCTGATGGACGTGTCGTTCTGGTATCACTTCGCCATCCTGTTCGAGGCGCTGTTTATCCTGACTGCGGTGGATGCGGGAACCCGTGCGGCGCGCTTTATGCTGCAGGACCTGCTGGGGGTGATCTCCCCGAACCTGAAGCGTACCGATTCGCTCCCGGCTAACCTGCTGGCGACGGCGCTGTGCGTGCTGGCATGGGGCTACTTCCTGCATCAGGGTGTGGTCGACCCGCTGGGCGGGATTAACACCCTGTGGCCGCTGTTTGGTATCGCCAACCAGATGCTGGCAGGCATGGCGCTGATGCTCTGCGCGGTGGTGCTATTCAAGATGAAGCGCCAGCGTTACGCCTGGGTGGCATTAGTGCCAACCGCATGGCTGCTGATCTGTACCCTGACTGCAGGCTGGCAGAAAGCCTTCAGCCCGGACAACAAAGTGGGCTTCCTGGCGATCGCCAACAAGTTCCAGGCGATGATCGACAGCGGTAAGATCCCGGCGCAGTACACCGAGTCGCAGCTGTCTCAGCTGGTGTTTAACAACCGTCTGGACGCCGGGCTGACCATCTTCTTTATGGTGGTGGTCGTGGTGCTGGCGTTGTATTCTCTCAAGACCGCGCTGGCGGCGTTGAAAAACGATAAGCCAACGGCGAAAGAGACGCCGTACGAGCCAATGCCTGAAAACCTGGAAGAGATTGTGACCCAGGCGAAAGGGGCGCACTAACCTTTGTGCCGGGTGGCGGCTTCGCCTTACCCGGCCTACATTCCCTGTGAGATCAGAATCATGTTCGACACCCTTTCCAAAGCCGGTAAGTACCTGGGCCAGGCCGCCAAAATGATGATTGGCGTGCCGGACTACGACAACTACGTCGAGCATATGCGCGTCAACCATCCGGACCAGACGCCAATGACCTATGAAGAATTTTTCCGTGACCGCCAGGACGCCCGTTACGGCGGCAAGGGCGGAGCGAAGTGCTGTTAACCCTCTTTCGGAAGATAGAGGCTGATCTGCTCCTGCTTACAGCCGTAGATCGCCGCCAGCTTTTCGCGGGTGCGTTTTTGCGGACGGGAGTCCAGCGCTTCCAGCTGTGACACGGCGGACTGGCTGATACCGAGTTTCTCCGCCACCTCCTGCTGGGATAACCCACGCAGGATACGCCACGCGGCCTGCAAGCTGACGTTCTGCCAGGTCATGATGCTGCACACTTCTCCGGGCAATTCCACGTCATCCAGACTATCGTGTTCGACCTCAATATCCTCCAGATCGTCATCGGTTTCGTCGTCAATTTCTGACATCTGTAAGAGCATACGAAAATATTCGTGATAGGGAATAACGGCGTACTGCGTTTTCCCGTTATCGTCCTTGATTAGCTGTACAGCCATATGTGGCACTCTCCTCATGTAGGTAAGTCGTTGAAGTTCTGCGCTTGACGGCCAAAACATAACAATGGTCATCGGGATCGTCCCGAAGCGTATAGATGATGCGGTAATCGCCAACGCGTAGCCGGAAATGATCTTCTGTCGCCGATATTTTTTTGATATCGGGCCGGGGAGCCGAGCGGTCATCCAGCTCAGTAAGCTTTACCTCAATGCGTCGCTGATACCGCTCTTCAATCTTTGAAAACGCCTTCTTTGCACCATTGGACCAGACAATCTTCATCCGTACCTCCACTGTACGCCCACACAGAATATAAGGAAATAATAAGACTATTAGATAAATTCCGAATTTCTAATGGGGTACTGTAGAGCGGAGAAAAACCGGAAGAAAGCGGCAAAACGGGAACCGTCGAGGGTGCTCGGGAAGGCCTCTGCCGGACGACAGAGGCTTGCAGGAAATGTGCGATCAGGCGTTCAAACCACCGTCCACGTCCAGACCGGTACCGGAGATCTGCCCGGCAGCCGGGCTGGCGAGGAAGGTGACCGCCGCCGCGATGTCTTCCGGCTGGCCGTAGTGACCGACCGCAATCATCTGGCGCTGGGCTTCCGCCTGTTCGCCGTCTTCCGGGTTCATATCGCTGTTGGTGGGGCCGGGGTGCACCAGGTTTACGGTAATGCCGCGCGGTCCTAAATCACGGGCCAGACCGCGGGTGAGGGAGTTAAGAGCGGACTTCGTCATCGAGTAAACGGCAATGCCCGGCATCGCCACGCGGTTTGCCAGACAGCTGCCGATGTTGATGATGCGCCCGCCGTCGGACATGTGCACCAGCGCTTCCTGAATGGCGATCACCACGCCGCGGATGTTGACGTTGATAAGGGCGTCAATATCTGCCAGCGTCATGGACTCCAGCGGGCCGCCGCGCGCGATCCCGGCATTGTTGACCAGAATGTCCAGCCCGCCAAGGGAACGTGCCGCATGGGTGACGGCATCCTGAATCGCCTGCGCACTGGCGCTGTCCGCCTGCACGGCTTCGCTGTGTCGTCCCAGCGCCTTAATCTCATCGGCGACCGCCTGGGCTTTATCGGCAGATTTTTCATACGTAATAATCACATCCGCACCGGCGCGCGCCAGCGAGAGTGCAATAGCCCGACCCAACCCGCGGCTGGCACCGGTAACCAGCGCCTTTTTACCTGTTAAATCGATCTGCATGATGACCTCGTTGCAAGAGTAGAAAGAATCATCATTAGGTATAGCCTGTCGGCGCGATTAACGGCTGAAGGATTCCACTTTCTCAAACGCGGCGCGCAGAACGTCAGGCGTTAACGCAACCGGTAGATAGTGAATCGACTCCACCGGGCGCAGGGTGTGGGCAATGACCTTATCCAGCGCTTCCCGGTTATTGATGTCGACGTCCAGCTCGCGAAGCGTGGTCGGCAGGTTAAAGCGCTGGTACGCCGTCACCAACTGCGCCAGCACGTCGTCCTGGCCGAGCAGGGCGCTCTGCACCAGAATGCCGTAGGCCACCTTGGTACCGTGGAGGTATTTTTCCGTCTGCGGCAGCACGGTTAAACCGTTGTGCACCGCATGCGCCGCCGCCACGCGGGTATAACGTTCGCCCAACCCGCCGACCATCCCGCCGCCGGCGATAATCGCATCCACCACGTCCCGAAACGCCTGCGTCTGTTCGCCGCGCTGCTGGTCGGCCAGCGCTTCCTCACTGTGCTCCAGCAGCACGTCGCGGATCGCCAGCGCGCCGTTGATGCCCAGCCGCACGGTCAGCGGCAGGTTCTGCGGCTCAGGTGCCAACACAACCGCTTCGTACCACTTCGCCAGCGTATCGCCGATGCCCGCCAGCAGGTATTCCGCCGGGGCGTTAAGGACGATCTGCGGCTCTACCAGCACCAGGAAGTTGGCGTCGTCGAAGATCTCAAAATGCAGCGCCTGACCTGCATCGTTGTACCAGACGGAGAGCGGGGTCCACGCCGCGCAGGTGGCGGCAACGGTGGGGATGCCCACGAACGGCACGCCCAGACGACGCGCCACGGCCTTGACGGTATCCAGTACCGCACCGCCGCCGACGCCAATCACCACGCTGGCGTCACTGCCGGATTCGTTCACCAGATGGGTGACGTCGCGCTCGCTGCAGTGGCCTTTAAACAACAGGTGTTTCGCCCCCGGCGCGTGAAAGCTCTCAGGCAGGAAAGGGCGCGCGCCGTCGATAGCGCGCTCGCCGTAGATCCACACCGCGCGGGAAAGCTGTTCCGGGGTAAAGAAGTCATTCAGATGCGCAAGGCTTCCGGGATGGGAGAAGTAGTTCGCCGGGCCAGGCACGACGCGGATATCGGTGTTGCTCATGGTGTTGTCCTTTTTTAGCAAGCGCTAACCCGATGTTATGTCTGGACATCCGGATGGCTAATAATATTTCGCTTTAACTTATGCCTTTTCCGTCGTTGTCAGTCAACCGGAGCTGTGAAAAATTCGATAAATCAGAAGAGTAATGAAGGATTTACGCGGATGGTTTCCAGTCGCCTTAAAATGCGCGGTATCAGCCTGGCCTTTTCCGGGTTTCAGGCGCTGTCGCGCGTGAACTTCACCTTAACCGGCGGATCGGTACATGCGCTGACCGGTGCCAACGGCGCGGGAAAATCGACGCTGATGGCGGTGCTGTGCGGGACGCACGACAACTATGAGGGTGAGATCAGCATTAACAACCAGCCGGTAAGCATCCGCGAGCCGCTGGACGCCAAACGGCTGGGGATCCACCTCGTGCAGCAGGAGGTGGACGTGGCGCTGATCCCGGGGTTAAGCATTGCCGAAAACATCATGCTCGACCAGCTGGCGCAGCCGGGGCATCGCTTCAGCTGGGGCGCGGTCCGCCAGCAGGCGAGACAGGCGCTGGCGCAGCTGGACGTTTCTATGGACGTACGCCGTTCCATCGACAGCTGCACGCTTGCCGAAAAGCAGCAGATTTTGCTGGCGCGCGCCCTGTCTCATCACTGTCGTTTTTTGATTCTTGATGAGCCCACCGCGCCGCTGGACGCGCACGAGAGCGAGCGCCTGTTTGCCGTGGTGAGACGGTTAAAGCAGCAGGGCATCGGGGTGGTGTTTATCTCCCACCGCATTCACGAGCTGAAGGCCATCTGCGACACCTTAACGGTGCTGCGCGACGGCAAGCTGATCGAGTCCGGCCCTATGGCCGATCTTAGCGGCGAAGCGATCGTCGAGAAGATGCTCGGCCACGTGCTGAGCGATATCTACCCGCCCGCTCGGCCGCCGCACGGCGACGAAACGCTGCTGCGGGTGGAAGGTCTGCATGACGACGCGCTGCTGAAAGATATCTCCCTGCACCTGCGCAAAGGCGAAATTCTCGGGATTGCCGGGCTGGCGGGGGCGGGGAAAACCGAACTCTGCAAGGCGCTGTTTGGCGCCAGCAAAAGCCGCGTGGCGCGCGGTGAGTTGAATCAACAGCCCTGGCAGCCTCGCGACCCGGCCGACTCGGTGCTGCGCGGCCTGGCGCTGGTGCCGGAAGAGCGGCGCAAAGAGGGCATTTTTATCGACGAGCCGGTGAGCATGAACCTTGCCGTGTGCGCTGATAACAGCTTCTCGCGCTGGAGCCTGTTCGGCCATCGTCAGGCGTGGCGCTGGGCGGAGGAGGTGATCGCCCGCGTCGGCGTGCGCGCCCGCTGTCCCGGGCAGGTTTTGCGACGTCTCTCCGGCGGCAACCAGCAGAAGGTCGCCATCGGCAAGTGGCTGCGCAATGACGCGAGCGTGCTGATCTTCGACGAGCCGACCAAAGGCGTGGACGTGAAGGCCAAAACCGATCTGTTCCAGCTGATCGACGGCCTGGCGCGCGAGGGCAAAGGGGTGATTTACGCCTCCGGCGAGTTTGCCGAGCTGGTTGGGCTGTGCGACCGCATCTGCGTGCTGTGGGACGGGCGCATCGTGGCGGAAATCGCCGGGGCCGAGGCCCGTGAAGAGACACTACTTTATTATTCAACCGGAGGAACGGCGTCGTGAGCAAGGCCCTTTCAGTAAACGCGACGGCGTCTGGCCGTCAGCAGATTTTCGATTTTCTCTACAAGTGGGGCATGCTGTTAACCGTCGTCGCGCTGGTGGCCGTCTTTGGCCTGGCGTCGGACAGCTTCCTCGATCCAAACAACATCATCAATATTCTGCGTTCGATTGCCATCGTGACGGTGATATCCATCGGCGTGTCGATATCGCTGACCATCGGCGGGTTCGATCTCTCCGTAGGATCGACCGCGTCGCTGGCGAACGCGCTGGTGATTTCCCTTTTCGTCTGGCACGGCTTCGGCACCACCGAGTCGATTCTGATCACCCTCGCGCTCTGCACGCTGGTCGGCCTGTTTAACGCCTTTCTGATCGTCATCCTGCGCATTCCGGACATGCTCGCGACGCTGGCCAGCCTGTTTGTGATCCAGGGCGTGGCGATGACCTACAGCTACGGCGGCTCGATTACCGAGAACATGGTGCTGCCGAGCGGTGACATGGCGGAAGGCACCATTCCGACGGCGTTCAGCCTGCTGGGGCAGGTGCCGACGATTGTGATCATCATGCTGGTGGTGACGTTTCTGGCGCAGCTGGGGCTGTCGCTCACCACTCACGGTCGTCGGATGTACGCCATTGGCGGTAACCCGGAAGCGGCGCGCCTCTCGGGGATTCGCACCACCCGCTACAAGGTGGCGGCCTACGTGATTGCCTCCCTCT